>JAPFFX010000041.1 GCA_026645375.1 Citricoccus sp. WCRC_4
TCGGCTTCAAGCACGGAGACGAATCCTCCGTATCTTCCTGGACCACCGGGGGCACGACGTCTTCACCCTCCGCCGGCTTTGGGACAGGATCGAACCATGGCTGATCGCCATCCAGAAGTCATCTTTCGGAAGGGCAGATCATGAGCACCACCCCAGATCAACCCCGGGCGGACCGCACCGCGGCCAAACACACCACCTCGACGCGGCACCCTATCCAGACCGTGGCCATGATGTACGGCATCGTGTTCCTGCTGGTGGGCATCGCGGGATTCATCCCCGGCCTCACCACCAACTACGACACCCTGCAGTTCGCAGGCCATCAGTCCGAGGCCATGCTCTTGGGCATCTTCCAGGTCTCGATCCTGCACAACGTCGTCCACCTGCTCTACGGCATCGCCGGCCTCGCACTGGCCCGTACGGCCCCGTCCGCACGGAACTACCTGCTCTGGGGAGGTGTCGTCTACCTCGTGCTGTGGCTCTACGGACTGTTCGTGGGCCACGACTCCCCGGCGAACTTCGTGCCGCTGAACACCGCGGACAACTGGTTGCACCTGGCCCTGGGCGTGACCATGGTCGCCCTGTCGTTCCTGCGCCGCGAACCCCGCGAGGTGGAGCCGCGCGGTGCTACCTCTACCCGCTGACAACCCCGGACTATCCGGCCTGTGAAAGGAAGAACCGATGAAGACCGCACGTGAAGTCATGACCGGCGGTGCCGAATGCGTCGGTGAGAACGAGACATTGGAGGACGCCGCACGGAAGATGAAGGACCTTGACGTCGGCCAGCTGCCGATCTGCGGTGAGGACAACCGGCTCAAGGGCGTGGTCACCGACCGTGACATCGTCATCAAGTGCCTGGCCGCCGGTGGTGATCCGCGGCAGATGAAGGCCGGTGAGCTCGGCGAGGGCAAACCGGTGACCATCGGGGCCGATGACAGCATCGAGGAGGCCGTGAAGACGATGAAGGAACATCAGATTCGCCGGCTGCCGGTCATCGACGGTCACGACCTCGTCGGTATGGTCAGCCAGGCCGACATCGCCCGGAACTGGCCCGATGACCGGGTCGGTGATCTGTTGGAGGTCATCTCCCAGGACTGATGGTCGATCATCCAGCGCGTCTGCGGTACGCGTGAGCGCACCCACGCATCCGCGCAGTGCATCCCAGCCTTTGGTGGGCGGGGCGTACTGCCGTTCCAGGCACCCCCAGCGACCCTCTGCTCCAGATGCCGCGCCGAGCTTCGGCAAGACCAACCCAGCCCTGGAGCCGCGCGCGGTCACACTCATCAGGAGCGTCGCTCAATCCTCGGCCCCCCACCAGGAACCATGTGGCGTTCCGCTGCATCGGGAGCGTTCGACCCAGGAGTGGCATGTGATTCGGCGCGGAGGTCCTGGAGAGCTCGGTGGCCGGTGATGAGCGGCCGCACTCCAGATCGCCCGGTGCGCCTTCCCGTGTGTTTTCAGGACTGGGAACACCTCACGTTCCTGCATTGGCCCTATGACGTGGAGATCGTTCAGCGCCTGGTGCCCGATGAGCTCACGGTGCAGCAATGGGAAGGCCGCACGTGGGTCGGCATCACTGCGTTCCGCATGGTGGGGGTTCGTCCACCGGGCCTGCCACCCGTGCCCGGATGGGGCGCGTTTCCGGAGCTCAACGTGCGAGCTTACGTGCGCAGGTCGGACGGGCGAGACGGCATCTGGTTCCTGGGCATGGTCGTACCGCGGTTCGGCTTCATTGCCGCCCTGCGGAGCTTGGGGCTGCCCTATGAGCGCTCCCGTTCTTCCGTGTCCGTAGACGGTTCACGCTGGGTCTACCGGTTCGGCACACCACACTGGTTCCTCTCACGCCACGACGACTGGTTCCAGGCGGTCGTGGACGTCGGGAGCTCACTGCGGGCGCCGGAGCTCACGCCCTTGGTGGAGAGCATCACCGGACGCTGGTCGGCCTACCACCGGCAGGGCGGGGTGCTGTGGCGCACACCGGTCGCGCACGAGCCCTGGCCCCTGTGCGCGGCGACGGTCACCGGGAGTCTCGAAGCCCCGCTGCGTTGGGCTGGACTGCCATCACCGACCACGGACCCGCTGGTGCACGCAGCACGGGCCGTGCACACCCGGCTCGGTGTTCCCCGACTGACCTAGGCACCGGGGCCAGCGGGCTCGGCATCGAAACCCCCTGTTCGATGGCTTGTTCGATGACACGCGGGGACATCGCGGGAAAGCGCGTTGCACCATGGGCTAGTGACGCGTCCCCCAGCGGGGCGCGTTCAAGGTCGGAGGTGGAGGGATGAGGCGGTTCAGTGGCCGGGCTTCTTCACTCCGACCATGAACAACCTGCACACTGTCATCGGTCACTCTGGTCTCGTCTGCCATTGTCCTCAGCTTCCCTCAGTCCCTGAATCGTCTGACGTGCAGCGTGCCGGCGACCCGTTCTCCCACGGTCACCGTGCGGAACTCCGTGGGTGACTCACCGGGCGCGCACCAGGTCACCACGGTGAGGGCGCACCGCAGACGAAGTGGGTTCCAGAGCCCGGGCCCATGGTCCACACCGGCCGGGCTGGTCGTTCAAGGCCCCCACGAACGGGACCACCCGACTGCTGTGGTGTTCTCGCCGGTCCCACCGGTGCCGTCGGTTACCAGCGTTCCTTCCTTCGGGACGGTGACATCGGTGGCGTGGGCGATGGCGGCACCGGTGGAGGCCAGCATCACGGCGGCACATCCGATCACCGCGTGCGGGTCTACCCGGACTGTGCAGGACGCATCGACGGCGGGCCGGAAACGGCACACGACACCGGGCCGGTAGGTGCCGGACCGAGCCAACTGACCCCCACGGTGTCCTGACGTCGGACCAACCCTTGCCCTGCACAAGCCGGAGTCCCGGGGTGGCCCTTCATCAGAAAGGCATCTCCCCATGAAAACCTTGCGTGACCTGAGGTGATGTCCGCAAACTGACAGGGTGCGGGCACCGGATGGAACCTTCCAACCGGTGTCTTCGGCCCGCCTCACACCGGAGAGGACCACCCATGAAGTCGCTCGCTCCGATCCTGACCGCCCTGGCCCTGGGTTTCGTCGTGCTAGCCACCACCCACGGTGGTACCAACCCCTCCGCACCGGCCACCCCCCTGACAACCACGGCCCCCACCCCTGCAGTGGGCCACAGCCCTGCCCCGGATTGGGGCTTTCTGACCGCGATCCGTGCCAGCGGCATGGACTTCACGGGTGACTGGGAGCTGGACTTGGCCTCCGCCGGAGTGGACCTGGCCCAGGTCGACACTTTCCAGTTGCGCGCACAGGTCTGCGGGACCGCCATGGACGATGGTGAGGGTGACTACCACCCGGCGGCCCAGACTCAACAGTTCTGGCTGTCCTCGTTCTACGACGAGGTCCGCCGGATGGGCCGTGACCACGGTTGGGCCACTCCCCGGACGGTGGCCTATCACCACTGCCCGTCCCGCTTCGCCGCCGTCGACGCCGTCCGGGGCCTCGAAGATCGAGCCAAGAATCCCTGAACCGCCTCCGGTCCGCAGGCCTGCGGTAACTGCGGCTACCGCAACCCTCTTGACTTCGCAGGGGAGCGTGCGCCCAGGCAGCGCCGCGAGTCCGGTCACCCACCACGCTCCGCGGCCGTTGCCCACGGCGCCCCGCAGCGGGAGAATTGCCGTGCGGAGGGGCCTGAACACCAGGACACAGCCATGAATGCCAACACTGCCTTCGACCTGGCCGGTTTCACCCGTGCCACGGAGGAACGCAACGCCGAGACCCTGCTGGGGTCCTATGCCGACGACGCCGAGGTGACCATCGTCGACCGGAACCATCCACCGAAGTCGCCGCAGGTCCTCAAGGGGAAAGATCAGATCCGTCCCTGGCTGGAGGACACCTACTCTCGGGACATGACCCATCGGGTCGTGGATCCGGTGGTCGGTGGGGACCGGGTCGCCCTGACCACCCTGTGCCGCTACCCGGACGGGACCAACGTGTGGTGTGCCTGCACGGCGGACATCTCCGGGGGACTGATCACGCGGCAGAACGTGGTGCAGGTCTGGGACGAGTGAACCGCCACGGGCCATGGCCCGTCCGCGCTCACGAATCCCGGGAACCACGCCCTGCGACCACCGGGCCGCCAGTCGCCTACACGTGCAGGCGCTTGGCGAGTTCGTGGCGCACTTCCGCGCCCCGGGCGGCCTGCACCACCACCAGGGCGCAGATGCTGAGCGCCCCGCAGACCACCGAGGGCACCGGGTTGGTCACCCAGCCGAGGACCAGGAACACGAGGGGAGCCAGGCCCAGCAGTACGGTCAACCCGCTGTAGAGGATGTGCTCACCCACCTCGGTGCGCATGACCCGCACCATGATCAGCACGGCGATGATGGCGGCCGCGCACAGGGCCGGCACGGCGTAGGTCAGGGACCAGCCGTCCCACCCGCCGAGGTAGTCCCAGTACACGCAGACCAGGCCGATCAGGACCACGAGGTACACGGTGCCCTTGGCGACGTTGCGCCGCTTGCGCACGGCCATCAGCACCACCAGCCACATGGCGGTCAGGCCCAGCCAGACAGACCGCACGAGCCCGATGTCCGCCGCCCGAAACAGCAGCTGGGCCAGGAAGGACGCGAGGATCACGGCCAGCGAGGTCAGGAACAGGGCCTTCCACACCCGGCGGCGGGAGAAGTTCAGGGGCACCGCGGGCAGTGGGCTCGGCACCGCCTCGCCGGCCAGCGGAGCCGCACACAGGGGACACCGCATCCAGTGGCCCTCCACGTCCACGGCGCACTGCGCGCAGCGCCTCACGGTCCCACCTCCGCGAGTTCCTCCTCGGTCACCCGGGCCGCGGCGACCGTCACGTCGATCCCGCGAGCGGTCAGCATGCGGGCGAACTCCCTGATGTGCGCGGTCTCGGTGAACGGCGAGGTGAAGGTGATCGTGAGCAGGCCGGCGTGGGAGATCGCACAGAACTGCGGGCGGACCGCGGTGACGTGGAACAGGATGCGCCCCACGTGGGAAGCGGCCGGCTCCGGCAGGCTCACGCGGCCCAGGTTGGAGACCGCCACGCTCAGCCCCCGGTTGCTGCCCCCGTTGACCAGCTTCAGGATCACGTCCTTCAGGGGGCGCGGCAGGATCCTGAGCACGGGCATCCGCTCGAACCGGATGAACCGTCGCAGCTTCCGCTCCAGGGCCTCCGGGGAGGCCTTCGGCCAGAACTGGCCGTCGAGCTGCCGGCTGACCGAGCCGACGTCGTCCGGGCCCTCGCCGTAGGTGTGGTCCACCCGGACGGTCGCGAAGAAGTTCCGCGCCGACGTCGAGGGGAAGAACTGCCGCAGGTTCACCGGCACCGACGCGGCCAGGGTGCGGGCCGCGCCCAGCCCGCCGGAGGAGCGGCGCAGGGACTCGAAGAACACGGCGATCAGGTACATCGTGAGCGACACCCCCTCGGCGCGGGCCAGGGCGAGCACCCCCTGGGCGGGCATCGTGAGCTCGACGGCGCGGGTGCGGTTGTCCGGGGTGCGGGTGCCCGTGGCCCGGTAGACCTTGGTCCGGGGACGGCTGTGCCGCGCGCCGGTTCCCCGCGGCGCAACGCCCGACGACGGAGCGCCGGCTTCCGCGGTCAGGGTGGCCGGAGCGGCCTCGCGGCGGAAGGCGGACCCGGCTGCCACCGATCCCTGCCGGCGGCGCCGCAGGAAGTAGTGCCGGAAGCTGTCGCCGCTCAGTGCGTGCGTCGGTTCCGCTGCGGCGTCACCTGGCGGGACGCCCGGGGCAACCGGAGCAGCCGGGACGGCGTGACCGGGACCGGTCCCAGCACCGAGGGGTTCGCCGTCGTCCGTGACCGGGCGCCCCGGTGCCGGATAGCGCAGCCGGTGGTAGGCGGTCAGCAGGTCGGTCAGGAACCAGAGCGCCCCGGTGCCGTCGGACAGGGCGTGGAAGACCTCCAGGACGATCCGGCGGCGATGGTGCACCACGCGGAACAGCAGGTTCCGCCGGTCCGCCTGGTAGAGCGGGGCACAGGTGTACTGGTCCTCCGCGGTGACGACCGGACGCAGGTCGCTGTCCTGCAGGTAGTACCAGAACACGCCGCGGCGCAGCACCGCATGGTAGAGCGGGTAGCGGTCGAACGTGGTGTCCAGGGCCGCCTGCAACAGGTGCGGGTCCACGTCGTGGTCCGTCTCGGCGCTCAGGCGGAACACCTTGGGATCGGCGTTGGTCCGGGCGGCGAGGAAGATGTTGGAGGCGTTGTCGAGCCGCACCCAGGTCCGGCGGGTCACGAGGGCTCCCGCGGGCACTGGCGCTCGCCGCCGGCCGGTTCGTCCTCGAGGAACGCTTCGATCACCTCGTAGGCCTCTCGCAGGTACCGGGAGAACCGTGGCAGGACGATGAACCCGTGCAACGCCCCGGCCACACGGTGGACGTCCACGGTGTTCCCGGCCTCCGCGAGCGCGCGGCCATAGGCCTCGCCCTCATCGCACAACAGGTCCCGTTCGGCCGTGATCACCAGCGTCCTCGGTTGTCCGGACAGGTCGGTCGCCATCAGCGGGGCGACCCGGGGGTCGCGACGCTGTTCGGGATCGGGGACGTAGAGCTCGAAGTAGTCCTGGACCTCGGTATTGGTGAGCCGGTAACCCTCACCATGGTGGTGCACGGAGGCGAACGGCGAGGTCTGCGGATCATGGTCCCAGTGGGTCACCGGGTAGAGGAGGATCTGCCGGTCCGCGCCCCGCTGACCGCGTTCCCTCAGCAACAGGGAGACGGCAGCCACCAGGTTCCCCCCGGCCGAGTCACCCACCAGGACGATCTTGCCGGCATCCTCGATGCCCGCCCTGCGCGGGTCCCGCAGCAAGGCGTGGGCCACGCGGTAGCAGTCCTCCAGCCCCGCGGGGAAGGGGTGCTCCGGTGCCAGCCGGTAGTCCACGGAGGCCACCACGCAGCCGGTGAGATCGGCCATCGTGGTGCAGGCCGAGGTGTAGCTGACGATGTCGCCGGTGACCCAGCCGCCGCCGTGGAAGAAGAGGAGGACGTCGTCCCGCCGCTGCTCCTTGGGCTGGAAGATCCGGACCGGGATCGGGGCGCCGCCATCGGTGAACGACTCCTGCCGGTACGGGGTCCGGTGCCGCGGTGCGGTCAACGTCGCGAGGCGGCGCTGGACGCGCCGGACCTTCCCGTAGTCCTCACGCATGTTGAGCCGGGGCGCTGCGAACAGGCCCAGCACCGCCCGGGACAACCGGTTCACGGACGGGCGAGGTGGTCGGGATCAGGAAGTTCCATGTACCCAGCGTAGGGGCCGCGTCAGCCGGGACCACGCCGACGGTTGACGGAAGAAACTGTTGACTAGGTCACACATCTGAAATACCGTTCTACCAAGACTGATATATCAGGCTCGTCACTGAAAGGGCTGGTCCCCCATGACCGCACCTCCCGCCTCAAGCACCCACCTGGCCACCGTGGAGAGGACCAGCGCGCTGCGGGTCATCACCTACGCCGGGGCGATCATCGCCTTCCTCATCGGTTCCGGCTTCGCCACCGGCCAGGAGATCCTGCAGTACTTCACGTCCTACGGGTACTGGGGGATCTTCGGCACGGGGCTGCTCGTCCTGGTGCTCATCACCTACGTGTGTGTCGAGTTCTTCGTGGTCGGCCAGGCGAAGGCGTTCGACCGGCCCTCGCGGATCTTCCACTACTACTGCGGGCGCTACCTGGGCACCTTCTTCGACTACTTCTCCATCCTCTTCGTCTTCCTGTCCTTCACCGTGATGGTCGCCGGCGCCGGTGCGGTCTTCCAGGAGCACTACGGGATGTCCACGTACGTCGGGGGGATCGGCCTGGCGGCGGCCGTGGGCATCACCGTCTGGTTCGGGCTGAAGAGCCTGGTGGACGTCATCGGCAAGGTCGGTCCCCTGATCGTGGTGATCGCCGTCGCCCTGGGCATCCTCGGCATCGTCCGCAACCCGACAGGGATCGTCGACGGGGCGGCCATCCTCCCGGAACTGGACCTGACCCAGGCCTCCACCAACTGGTTCATGTCCGGGCTGTCCTACGTGGGCTTCTGCATGCTGTGGCTCGCGGCCTTCCTGACCGCCCTGGGCAAGACCGCCCGCACCCGGCGGGAAGCCGCCAGCGGGGGCGTGGCCGGCGGCGTGGTCTTCTCCGTGGCCTGCATCGTCGTCGGCCTCGGCCTGCTGGCGAACGTCGAGGTGGTCGCCGGCACCCAGATCCCGATGCTCGTCCTGGCCTCCGACGCCGCCCCGTGGCTGGCCGCGGGCTTCGCCGTGATCATCCTGGCCGGCATCTACACCACGGCGGTTCCCCTGCTGTGGACGGTCTCCTCCCGGTTCTTCACGGACAAGACCGGCTCGTACAAGTTCCTCACCCTCGGCCTGGCAACCCTGGGCACGGTCATCGGCCTGATCCTGCCCTTCGACCAGATGGTCAACATCGTCTACGTGATCAACGGCTACGTGGGCATCCTGCTGCTGGTGCTCATGATCGTCAGGACGGTGACGCGGGCGGTCCGGCGCCAGGCCCCCTAGGCCGGCGGGACCCGGTGGCCGCCCACCCAGTGACTCCCGACAGGGCCGGGGATACAGTGGACCAGGAGTCCCGATGGCTGAGAACGGCACCACCCTGCTGACGGCGGCCCGGGCGGCCTTCGCCCGCGGCGAGTGGGACAGCGCCCACCGCGACTTCGCCCGGGCCCGGTCGCTGGGTGAGTTGCCGACGGAGGACCTGGACCGGTACAGCAGCACGTTGTGGTGGGTCGGAAAAGTCCGGGAGTCGGTATCCCTCTCCGAGGAGGTCTACCACCGGTACGAGGATGACGGCGCCCCCCTCGCGGCCGCGATGAAGGCGTTGAACCTGGGCCTGCTGTGGTTCATCCGCGGTGACCTGGTGATCTCCTCCGGCTGGGCCAGCCGCGCCCGACGCCTCCTCAAGGACCTCCCGGACTGCGTGGAGCACGGGTACCTGCTGTACCTGGACGCGTCGGTGGACCTGGACCTCGGAGACCTGCGGCCCACCCGGGATGCAGCGGCCAGGCTGGATGAGCTGGGACGGCGACTGCGTGCTCCACAGCTGACCTCCTTCAGCCTGGTCCTGACCGGCCTGGCAGACATCCGCGACGGCGCCACCGCCCGGGGCTTCGCGCAACTGGACGAGGCCATGCTGCCGGTGCTGGCGGGCCAGCTGCCGCCGGAGTGGGCGGGGGACATCTACTGCACGGTGATCCACGCCTGCCACGCCCTGGCCGACCTGCCGCGGATGCGCGCCTGGACCCAGGCCACCGAGCAATGGTGCCACCAGTTCCGGGGAGAGGTCGTCTACTCCGGCATCTGCCGCATCCACCGGCTCCAGCTGCAGTGCGTCGAGGGCCACTGGGACCAGGCGGAGGAGGCCATCGAACGCAGCGGCACCGAACTCATCGGCCGCAACAACTGGGTCGCCGCGGAGGCCTTCTACCAGCTCGGCGAGATCCGCCGTCTCCGTGGTGACACTGCCGCCGCGCGGGCGGCCTACGACCAGTCCCGGAGCCTCGGCACCGATCCGCAACCGGGGGAGGCACTGCTCCTGCACGCCGAGGGCAGGTCCGAGGACGCCTGGGCGGCGCTGTGTGCGGCGCTGGCCGGACGGGACCGTCTGGCCGGAGCCGGGTTGCTGGATGCCGGTGTCGAGCTCGCCCTGTCCCTGGGACGGGTGCAGGAGGCCGAGCACCTGTGTTCGGAGCTGGAGTCCACGGCCAGGGACTTCGGCACCCCGGGGTTCCGGGCCTGGGCGGCCCATGCGCGGGCGCTCATGCTGATGACGGATGAACGGTACGCCGAGGCCATGCCCGTGTTGCATCGGGCGGTCGCCGCGTACCGCGCCCTGGGGGCTCGGCATGAGACCGCCCGGATGCACGAGCTCCTGGCCCGGGCCCACCGCGGTCTGGGTGCGACCGGGGCGGCGGCGGCCGACCTGGCCCAGTCCCTGGCCATCTACCGCGGCCTCGGCGCGCGTCCGGACGTCCGGCGGCTCGGGGGCGGTCAGTTGCCCGGTGGGCTCACCGGTCGCGAGGCCGATGTCCTGGCGCTCGTGGCCGACGGCGCCAGCAACCGGGCCGTGGCCGAGGCCCTGTTCATCAGCCAGAAGACGGTCGGCCGGCACCTGGCCAACATCTTCACCAAGATCGGGGTCTCCTCCCGCACCGCGGCCGCCGCGTGGGCCCACGAACACGGACTGCATCGAATGCCCCATATCGACGCCGGGACAATGGGTACTGCGCCCGATGTGACACCGGGCCGCCGTTCCTAGCGTTGATGGTGCCAGGGAACACTGGCACCACTCACGAAGGAGAGACCAGTGACCACGCAACTCACGCCCCGCCAGAGCCCTGGCGGGACCTCGTCCGCACCGCCGGCACCTGACGCCGACCCCACCGCCGTGGCCGCCTTCGCGGAACGCTGCGTCGGCTTCATGAACCACGGGGCCATCGCCTTGCTCATCAGCGTGGGGCACCAGACCGGGCTGTTCGAGCTGATGGTGCGCCACCCGGGGTCCACCAGCCAGCAGCTCGCGGATGCCGGGCACCTCGACGAACGCTACGTCCGGGAATGGCTGGCGGGCATGGTGACGGCGGGCATCGTCCGCTACGACCCGGACACCCGCACCCACGTGCTGCCACCGGAGCACGCCGCCGTCCTCACCGAGGCGGCCGGTCCGGACAACATGGCCCATCTCATGCAGTTCATCGGGGTGATGGGCCGGGTGGAGCAGCGGATCGTGGAGCGGTTCCACCACGGTGGCGGGCTGTCCTACGCGGACTACCCGGACTTCCACCGCATCATGGCGCAGGAGAGTGCCGTGGTGAACGACGCCTCCCTCGTCGACGGGATCCTGCCGCTGGTCGACGGCCTGCCGGATCGACTGCAGGCCGGGATCGACGTGGCCGACATCGGGTGCGGTTCCGGCCACGCGATCAACCTCATGGCGGCCGCCTACCCCAACAGCCGGTTCACCGGGTACGACTTCTCCGCGGACGCCATCGCCGCGGCCCGCCAGGAGGCGGCCGAGTGGGGCCTGGCCAATGCGCGGTTCGAGGTCCTGGACGTCGCCGAACTGGACGTGACCGGCGCCTTCGACGCCATCACGGCCTTCGATGCCATCCACGACCAGGCCCATCCGGCAAAGGTGCTGCGCAACATCCACGGGGCCCTCCGCCCGGGCGGCGTGTTCCTGATGGTGGACATCAGGGCGGAGAGCCAGGTGGAGGACAACCTCAGCCTGCCGTGGGCGAGCTACCTCTACGCGATCTCGATGTTCCATTGCATGAGCGTCTCCCTCGGTCTCGGCGGCGACGGCCTGGGTACGGTGTGGGGCCGGCAGGTGGCGGAGCGGATGGTGTCCGAGGCGGGCTTCACCAGTGTCGAGGCCAAGGACATCGAGACCGACCCGTTCAACACCTACTACGTCGCGTCGAGGGACTGACCCCGCTCAGCCACCGGGGGCCGGGCCGCAGGGTCCGGTCGCCGGTGACGAGTCAGGACTGCCCAGCACCGAGGAAGACGGCGCCGAGCGCGGCGGCGGCCACCGCGTTCGCCACCGCCAGCCCACCGAGCACGACCGGCACCGGTGCCGGGCCGGAGAGCGCGGTGCGGCCCAGCCACAGGGCCACCCCGGTTCCGACGACGGTGGCGGCCCCGAGAGACCAGAAGCCCGCGGGGGAGCGGCCCGCGGTGCCCAGCACCGTGTAGGCGGCCACGTGCACGGCGGTGGCCGCGGCCCCTGCCAGCAAGGCGGAGACCAGGACTCGGGAGACGACGCCCGCCCGGGTCAGGACAAAGGCAGCGCCCAGCACGGCGAGCACCACTAGCAGGCCGGTCAATCGGGCCAGGTCCTCGGCCCCGGCCGGGACCGGCCGGACCAGCACCAGCGGGCCGAAGCAGAGTGCGGCGATATTCAGCGCCAGCAGGGTGACGCCCACCGGGGTCGGTGCAGACTTCGGCGCATTGAGGGCCTCGGGGTCGGCACCGGCCGCTTCGTCGGCAGCCAGGTGAGAAGGTCCGACGCCGGCGGCAGGCCGGGCAGGTGAGGTGACGGGGGGCATGGACCGAAAACTACGCGTAGTCCCCCGTGCACACATCCACCGACCGGCGTATTCCGGGTCATCCTCAGGGATGATCCCGGGATGCCCCGGAGCCCCGGGCCACCGGGCCACCGGGGTATCCCGGACCCGCCGGCGGTCGGTGAGTCCTTGAGCGGCCGGGCCGTCGAACCGACCATGGAGGGACGGCCGGCACCCGCCCGCCACCCCGGGGAACGGAGGAGCCTGTCATGTCACGGTGCTGCGCGAAGTCCTCCGATGGCTGAGACCGTCCTGCGGATGCGGGACGACGCGCCGAGCATCGCGTCACGCCGCGCACGCGGGGAACGTGCCCGCCGGGCCGTTCCGCACGAGGCGCACGCCGAGCTGCCCGCCCGCCCGGCCGACGTCGACCCCGTGGCGCTGCTGGACCGGCAGGCTGTCGGTGACATCCCCGGGCTGGTGCCCGTGCGCTACGGACGCATGCTCGTCTCGCCGTTCACCTTCTACCGCGGCGCCGCGGTGGTCATGAGTGACGACCTGGGGTCCGTGCCGAACACCGGGTTGCACTCCCAGCTGTGCGGAGACGCGCACGTGGGCAATTTCGGCCTGTTCGCCTCCTTCGAGCGGCGGCTGGTGTTCGACCTCAACGACTTCGATGAGACCTTCCCCGGTCCCTTCGAATGGGACCTCAAGCGCCTGGCCGCCAGCATCGAGGCCGCAGGCCGCGACAACGGCTTCGCCCCCTCGGTCTGCCGCGGGGCGGTGGTGGCGATGTCCAGGTCGTACCGCAAGGCCATGCGCGGCTTCACCGGCATGGGGGAGATCGACCTCTGGTATGCGCGACTGGACGTGGTCGCGTCACTGGACGAGTTGCGCCGTGCCCTGGACGAGGCCGCCATGAGGCGTGTGGACCGGGCCGTGCAGAAGTCCCTGTCCCGAGACCGGTGGCAGGCCGCCCGGAAGACCACCGAGGTGGTGGACGGCCACCTGCGGTTCCGGTTCGATCCTCCGCTGCTCGTGCCCCTCGACCAGGTCTACCCCGGTGGGGACGCCGCCCTGCGCCGCGCCACGTTGCTGGGGATGATGGCGGACTACGCGCAGACCCTCGGGCCCGCCGTACGCCACATGCTCCAGCAGTACACGCTCTCGGACGTCGCCCGGAAGGTGGTGGGGGTCGGCAGCGTGGGCAGGCGGGCCTGGGTGTTCCTGCTGGAAGGGGCCGGCGGAATGGACCCGCTGGTGCTGCAGTCCAAGGAGGCCCGGGCCTCGGTGCTGGAGCGCGGCCTGGCGCTCGCCACCGCCCGGCAGGTCACGGTCGGCGCCGCGGACGAGGACGGCATCGACATGAAGGCCGGTCACGCCTCCCACGGGCAGCGGGTCGTGACCGGCCAGCGCATCATGCAGGCGACCGGGGACCTCCTGCTCGGCTGGAAACGGGCCCGGGTGAACGACACGGTGCGTGACTACTACGTCCGCCAGCTGCGGGACTGGAAGGGCCAGTTCGAGATCGAGAATTTCACCCCGGGCAGCCTGGAGGTCTACGGCCGGTACTGCGCCTGGATCCTGGCCCGCTCCCACGCCCGGTCCGGGGACCGGTTCGCGATCGACGCCTACCTGCGCAAGGGCCGGGGCTTCGACGAGGCGCTCGCCGACTTCGCCGCCCTCTATGCCGACCGCAACGAACAGGACCACGCCGCCCTGGAGCAGGCCGCACGCGGCGGACGGGTCTCGGTCACCCGGGACGTCTAGGGCAGGACCCGGCCGGAGCGGTGGGCACGGGGCCGGCAGTGGCGCGGCAGGAGGCGATGCCTCCGGCGAGGCCGGCCCGAGGTGCCCGGCAGTACGGTGGATACGGACCAGCCGGGCCAGCCCGCGCACCGACGAGCAAGAGCAGAGGCACCACACGCCATGAAGGCCGCATTCATGTACGGCGCGGGAGACGTCCGCGTCGAGACCGTTGACGACCCCACCATCCTGGAACCGACCGATGCGATCATCCGGACCGTGCGCTCCTGCGTCTGCGGTTCGGACCTGCACCCCTTCCACACCATGCCCCCGGCGGAGACCGGCAGTCCGATGGGCCACGAGGTCATCGGCATCGTGGAGGAGACCGGGTCGGACGTCGCCACGCTCACGCCCGGTGACCTGGTGATCTCGTCCTTCACCTACCAGGACAACACCTGCGTGCACTGCCGCGAGGGCTTTCACGTCTCCTGCCTGCACGGCGGCTTCTTCGGCGGTCAGGGGATCGGCCTGCAGGCCGAGTACGTGCGGGTCCCGCAGGCCGACGGGACCCTGGTGGTGGTGCCCGACGTCGACGAGACCGGCAACGGCTCCGAGGACCTGCTCGCGAGCCTGCTGACCCTCTCCGACGTCTACCTCACCGGATACCACGCCGCCCACATGGGGCGGGTCGGCCGTGGCAAGACCGTCGCCGTCGTCGGGGACGGCGCCGTCGGGCTCTCCGCGGTCCTGGCCTCCCGGCAGCTCGGTGCCGAGAGGATCATCCTGATGGGCCGGCACACCGCGCGGACCGACCTGGGGCGGGAGTTCGGCGCGACCGACGTCGTCAGCGAACGGGGCCCGGAAGGCATCGACCGGGTCCGGGAACTGACCTCCGGGGAGGGTGCCCACGTGGTGATCGAGGCCGTGGGGCACCTGCCGGCGCACGAACAGGCCGTGGGCGCTGTCCGCCCGGGCGGGACCATCTCCCGGGTGGGTGTGCCGCAGTTCGCGGAGGCGCCCCTGGGCGGCCGGCTGTTCCGGCACAGCATCACGTTGACCGGAGGGACGGCGCCGGTGCGGGCCTACATCGAGCGGGCGCTGCCCGGGGTGCTCTCGGGTGAGATCACCCCGGGCAGGGTCTTCGACCGCTCCATGCCCTTGGACCGGACCCCCGAGGCCTACGCGGCCATGGACGCCCGCGAGGCACTCAAGGTGATGCTGGTGCCGTGATCACCCGACGCCCGGTGTCAGCTCGCCAGTTCGAGGGTCCTCAATTGGGCGGCGTGCTCCTCCACGGCCGAGCGCAGGATCGCCAGGCCGCGCTCCAGGATCTCGTCGTCAGTGGTCAGGGGCGCCATGACCTTGATGACCTCGTCATGGGGGCCGGCGGCCTCGATCAGCAGGCCGTTCTGCACGCAGGTGCGCCGAATGGCCGCAGAGACCTGCTCGTCGAGGACGTCCAGGCCCTGCATCATCCCCCGTCCCTTGACCCGGGAACCGGGGACCTGCTTCGAGAGGTCGAGCAGGCACTCGCGGACCCTGGCCGAACGCCGGCTGACCGTCTCGGCGAAATCGGCCGTGGTCCAGAACTTCCGCAACGCCACCTCGGCGGTGACGAAGGCGTGGGCGTTGCCCCGGAAGGTGCCGTTGTGCTCCCCGGGCAGCCACTCGTCCAGCTTCGGACGGATCAGCAGGATGGACATCGGCAGTCCGAATCCGGACAGTGACTTGGACAGGACGACCATGTCCGGGTCCACGCCCATCTCCTCGAAGCTGAAGAACGTCCCGGTGCGTCCGCAGCCGGCCTGGATGTCGTCGATGATCAGCTTGGCACCGTACTCGGCGGCCAGGGCGGCGATGCGCCGGAGCCAGTCCGGGGAAGCCTGGTTGAGCCCGCCCTCGCCCTGGACGACCTCGAGGAGGATGGCCGCCGGGGCGTCGACCCCGCTGGAGGGATCGGCCAGCATCTTCGCCAGCGTCTCGCTGGTGTCCACGCCGTCACCGTTGTAGCCGTCGTACGGCATGCGGGTCACCCCGTGCAGCCCCAGTCCGGTCATCCGGTGGTGCTGATTGCCGGTCGCCGCCAGCGCCCCGGCGCTGCCGCCGTGGAACGCGTTGGTGAAGGCGATCACGTTGCTGCGGCCGGTGACCTTGCGGGCCAGCTTCAGTGCGGCCTCGACGGCGTTGGTGCCGGTGGGGCCGGTGAACATCACCCGGTAGTCCATGTCCCGCGGAGCGAGGATGACCTCCTGCAACGTGGTCAGGAAGCGGGCCTTGGCCTCGGTGTGCAGGTCCAGGCCGTGGGTGATTCCGTCCCCGGCGATGTATTCCATCAGTGCGGCCTTCATGTCCGGGTCATTGTGCCCGTAGTTGAGGGAGCCGGCTCCGGCGAGGAAGTCGATGTACTCGTTGCCCTCGCCGTCGTACAGGAGGCTGCCCACGGCCGTGCTCAGCACGTGGGGGAACGACCGGCAGTAACTCCGGACCTGGGACTCTCGTTCGGTGAAGACGTCGTGGTGATCGGACACTGCACTTTCCTTCCAACTGGGATGGCCGCAACGGGGATGGGGTCGTCGGCCCGGGCAGACCTCACGGTCATAACCACCGTACGAACGGGCGGCGCCCCGGGCATGGGTGGGAGGCACCTGTCCCGTACCTACGTGCTCGTACCGCACCGATCGTGGGCCCTGAGGGGGATGGGCCGCGATGGATGGGCCCCTGCGCAGCGCACCGCCGAGGGCGACCAAGTGCGTCATCAGTGGGGTCCGGGTATCGAGCGGGTAGACCACGCGTATGGCGGCGGGGAATCGAGTATGCGTCACGGATCTGCGCCGTGCGGTGCGTCCATACCGTGGAGGGCGATGCTGCGACCGCCCTGTGGTCGCGGACACCGTCTCTCAGAACCCCCTATGAGCAGAATCATGAGGCTTTCGATGGCTCCGGACGAGATATCCGAATCCAGCGTCGACACCACCGGCATGCTGACCGAGGTCCGTACGGCTGAGGCAGCGCCGGCTGAGTCGTTCCTGTTACTCCAGTCCCCGCACGACCAGGAGGTCCGCTGGCGTCCGGGCGAGCGGATGGAGACACTGTTCGAGGAGCAGTGCGACACCCTGGCCCGGGAGGGCCGGGCAGACCAGCTGGCCGTGGACACCGGCAACAGGACGCTGACCTACGCACAGCTGGACGCCATGGCGAACCAGCTGGCCCGGTACCTGATGGCCGACGGCGCGAAGGCCGGTGACCGGATCGCCTTGCTCTTCGACCAGGCCATCTGGTCCTACGCCGCGATGCTGGCCGTGCTGAAGATCCGGGCCGCGTACGTGCCCCTCGACGCCGGCTTCCCGCCCGACCGCATCGACTACATCATGGAGGACTCCGGGTGCAGCAGGGTCCTGACCCTGAACCACCTGGTCAACGTCCTGCCGGAGACCGACGTGATCGCGCTGACGCTGGACACCGAGGTGCCGCTGATCAAGCAGCTGCCATCGTCCCGGCTGGGCGAGCACGAGAAGCCCGAGCCGGTCGAGGACCTGGCCTACATCATCTACACCTCGGGGTCGACCGGACGCCCCAAGGGCGTGGCCATCGAGCACCCCAGCATCTGCAACTTCCTCCGCGTCGCCGCGGAGGTCTACGGGTACCGGAGCGATGACCGTGTCTACCAGGGCCTGACCATCGCCTTCGACTTCTCCGTCGAGGAGATGTGGGTGCCGTGGATGGTCGGGGCCACGCTCGTGCCCAAGCCCAGCTCGGCGAGCATGCTCGGCGCCGACCTCGAGGAGTACCTGCTCGAGAACCGCATCACGGCGATGTGCTGCGTGCCCACGCTGCTGGCGACCATCGAGGGGGAATTGCCGGACCTCCGGTTCCTGCTCGTCTCCGGTGAGGCCTGTCCCCGGGACCTGGCCGAACGCTGGCACCTGCCCGGCCGGCGGTTCCTCAACGTCTACGGCCCCACCGAGGCGACCGTGACCGCGACCATGGAGGTCCTCGAACCCGGCAAGCCGATCACCCTCGGCCAGCCCCTGCCGACCTACACGACCATGATCCTGGACCCGGACGAGCCGCGGGCCCTGGCCCCCGGCGAGATGGGCGAACTCGGCATCGCGGGCATCGGGGTCGCAGCCGGCTACCTGAACAACCCGGAGAAGACCAGCCAGGTCTTCATCGACGACTTCCTGGACATCCCGAACAACCCCTCCGGGCGCATCTACCGCAGTGGGGACCTGTGCCGAGTCAACGAGTCCGGGGAGATCGAGTACTTCGGCCGGATCGACACCCAGGTGAAGATCCGCGGCTACCGGATCGAGCTGTCCGAGATCGAATCGGTGCTCCTGCAGGTGCCCGGGATCGCCCAGGCCGTGGTCGACACCCACGAGCCGGCTCCGGGGATGGTCGAGCTGGCCGCGTTCTACACGCTCCGCAGTGACGTCCTCTCCCTCGACCCCCATGCGATCCAGGACGAGCTCCGCGACCGGTTGCCGGGGTACATGGTCCCGGCCTTCTACGAGCAGCTCGAGACCATGCCGATGCTCCCCAGCGACAAGGCTGACCGCAAGAACCTGCCCACGCCGAAGAACCGGCTGGGCGTGGCGACCGACGTCGAATACGTGGCGCCTGCGAACGGCACCGAGGAGGCCCTCGCCGAGCAGCTCGGGTCCGTGCTGGGCCTGGACCGCGTCTCCGTCGAGGCGCACGTCTTCGAGGAGCTGGGCGCCAACTCACTGACGATCGCGCAGTTCTCCGCCGCGCTGCGCCGGGAGACCGACCTGCCGCCCCTCGGCGTGCAGGACATCTACCAGCACCCCACGATCCGCGAGCTCGCCGCGGCGCTGGCGACCGGCACGAGCAGCGTGGTGGAGTGGGCGGAACCGTACGACGTGCCCTCGGCCCGGCGGGCCACCACCTTCGACTTCGTGCTCTGCGGCATCCTGCAGGCCGTGGTCTCCCTGGCCTACTCCGGCGCACTCATGTTCGTCCTGGTGGCCGGCTACGAGTGGGTGATCGAGGGGAACGGAATCCTGGAGCTCTGGCTCCGTTCGGTCGGCTTCACGGTGGGCTTCTTCCTCCTGGTCTGCCTCGCGCCCATCGCGCTCAAGTGGATGGTGATCGGCCGGTGGAAGGAACAGCACATCCGGATCTGGAGCCTGGCCTATCTCAGGTTCTGGTTCGTCAAGGCGCTCGTGCAGATGAACCCGATGGCCGTGTTCGTCGGGACGCCGGTCCTCCCGTTCTACCTGCGCCTGATGGGCGCGAAGATCGGCTCCAACGTCACGATCATGAGCTGGAGCCTGCCCGTGTGCACCGACCTGCTGACCATCGGCGACAACACGGTGATCCACAAGGAGTCCCACTACCTCGGCTACCGGGCCTACCAGGGGTGGATCCAGACCGGCCGGGTCACGATCGGCAGGAACGCGCACGTCAGCGAGAAGACCGTCCTGGACATCCACACCACGATGGAGGACGGGGCCCAGCTGGGGCACGCGTCCTCCCTGCAGCGCCTGCAGACCATCCCCGCGGGAGAGAGCTGGTACGGCTCTCCCGCGGTCCCGGCCGACGTGAGGTTCCAGCGGGTCGGGCCGATGCCCACCAGCAAGCTGCAGAGGCTCTTCTACGGACTGTCCACCCTGGTCACCAATGCGGCGGTGTTCAGCCCACTGCCCCTGCTGCTCATCGCGCTGCTCCTCCCTCCCTACCTGGACACCGGTCACCTGAACCCGGCGAACCCGGCGTTCTTCGTCGACCTGGCCCTGGTCTCCGTCATCCTGGTCATCGGCGCACTGCTCCTCGCCCTGCTCGTGGCCACCACGATTCCCCGGCTCCTGTACCTGCTCATCACCCCGGGGAAGGCCTACCCGCTCTACGGACTGCACTATGCGGTCCACCGGGCCATCTTCTTCCTGACCGATGTCTTCCCGCTGATGCACATCACCGCTGACAGCTCCCTCGTGGTGCACTACC
>JAPFFX010000143.1 GCA_026645375.1 Citricoccus sp. WCRC_4
GGCCTCATTTACGGCTTGGCGCGCTTCCTTCTGGGTCTCCCCAGGTTCGGTCATCACAAAAATGTAATTCACAGCGGGGAAGAAGAGCTGCGTATCAGCCGGCACGTCGCACGTGCGTTCCACCGGTTCCCCTAGCGACCCGGCCAGGAACCACGTGTCGCCTGGCGTGCTTGTCAGAGGCTGGCCATCGCACCGCTCGTCGCTGTAGTCGCCAATCAAAGGGCTTTCTGCTGTGGGCTTGGACAATGCCCAGGTCCACCAATCCGCAGAAAGCGCTGCAGCCCCCTTTCCGTACGCCTTTGGGGCTTGGCTGTTCTTGCCGAAGGCCACGGGCGTGGCCAAGCTCAGCGCCAAGATCACGCTGAGCGCCACAATGGTTATCCGTTTCATCAGTTTATCCTCCGTTCTTCTCTTGTCTGCAGATGCCGCGGCGCCCCTACGAACGCCGCGGCACTTGTCCAACGGATGACACGCCTACATACGCGTAAGTTTCTTGACTAAGTGCTAAGGCACTCCGCCTCACACCGCTGTGAGGTGATAGGTTACTTGGGTACCCTCAAAGTCGCCGCCGGGGGTGTCTTTAAAGCTTCCTTTGAACACTATTGTGTGTTCGCCGGGCGTCAGCCCCTCTTCGAGATACACCCATAGCCCATCGCTCGCTGCCCTATAGGTGCCTGTAGGTACTCCAAAGGGGGCATCCTCGATCGCTATCGTCCACCAGAATTGCCCTGATGCTATGCGCTGTAACGTGAGCTCTTGCCCGTCGAGAGTAGCAAAGAAGGTGCTGGGGGGATCCGCGAACTCGTCAATAAACGGCTTGGCGCACTTTTGGTGGTATGGATTGGGGTCATCGACTTCCTGTATAGGGTCGAAGGCTGCGCTGCATATGACGTTAAAGACGGGGAATAATATCGGCGTGTCAGCCGGCACGGTGCATGTGCGTTCTACTGAGTCCGGGCCCGGGAGTGGGCCCTGCCGGCCGTCGTGCGGTTGATTGACCGCCGTCATGGTCCGGTCACCGGTGCCTGCGTAGCGTCGCGGGCAAGCCCCCCGTCGGGGGCCGAAGGCTTCCAGGAAAGGACGGACACCATGCACAGGGTGCAGCGCTGGATCCACGGCCGGTGGGCGATCCCCGCGGCGTCGGGGGTGCTGATCCTCGCCTCGTTCGCCGTCTCCGGCGTCGCCGGCCCGCGGCCGTGGGCGGACGCGCTCATGGTCACCGCCGCCGTCGTCGCCGGCTGCGGCATCGTGGTCAACGCCGTGCGGGCGTTGGCCGCACGCACGGTCGGGATCGACCTGCTCGTGGCGGTCGCCGCGATCGGGGCTGTCGTCATCGGCAACCACTGGGAGGCCGCCGCGGTGACCTTCCTCTTCGCGGTCGGCCACGCCCTGGAGTCGGCGACCCTGAACAGGACGCGGTCGGCGCTCGCCGAGCTGGTGGCGGTCGCCCCGGACACCGCCGTCGTCCTCCGGGACGGGGAGCAGGCCGAGGTCCCGGCCGCGGACGTGGCCGTGGGCGAGGTCGTCCTGGTGAAGAACGGGACCAAGGTCCCCGTCGACGGGCAGGTGGTCCACGGCACGGGTGCCGTGGACGAGGCGTCCATCACGGGCGAGTCCGTCCCGGCCGAGAAGGGCGAGGGCGACCAGGTCTTCGCCGGCACCGTCTCCCGCGGCGGGTTCCTCCAGGTGCTGGCCACCGGCACCGGCGCGGACACCACCCTGGCCCGGATCATCCACCGCGTGGAGGAGGCCCAGGACGCCAAGGCGCGCACGCAGGCGTTCATCGACCGGTTCTCCGCCTGGTACACCCCGGCGATCATGGTCCTGGCCCTGGTGGCGGGGCTCGTCTCCGGCGACGTGGTGCTCGCGCTCACCCTGCTGGTCATCGGCTGCCCCGGTGCCCTGGTCATCTCCATCCCGGTCGCGATCGTGGCCGGGATCGGCCGCGCGGCCAGGAACGGCATCCTCATCAAGGGCGGGGAGTTCCTGGAGACCTCCGCGAGGATCACCGCCGTCGCGGTGGACAAGACCGGCACGCTCACCGAGGGCCGCCCGAAGCTGACCGACGTCGTGGTCCTGGACCCGGCGCTGGAGCGCCTCGACGTGCTCGGCTGGGCCGCGGCCGCGGAGGCCGGGTCCGAGCACCCGCTGGCCCGTCCGATCCTCGACGCCGCCGCTGCCGAGGGCGTGGGCGTCCCCGGGCTCCCCGGATCCGTGGAACCGGTCCCGGGCAAGGGCGTCGTCGCCAGCACCGAGGGCGTGCGGGTGCTCGTCGGCAACGCCGCGCTGCTGGAGCAGTACGGCATCGCCGGCGACCGGGCCGCGCGCACGGCCGAGGAGCTGGCCGCCTCCGGGCGGACGCCCATGATCGTGGCGGTCGGCGGTGCCGTGGCCGGGGTGCTCGCCGTGGCCGACCGGGTCCGCGCCGACGCCGCCGAGACGGTCGCCCGGCTCCACGGGGCGGGAGTGGACAAGGTCGTCATGCTCACCGGCGACACCTTGCCGGTGGCCCAGGCCATCGGGAGGGCCACCGGCGTGGACGAGGTCCGTGCCGGGCTGCTGCCCGAGGACAAGCTCGACGCCGTGGCGGCGCTGCAGCGGGAGGGCCACGTCGTGGCCATGGTCGGCGACGGCGTCAACGACGCCCCGGCTCTCGCGACGGCGGACATCGGCGTGGCCATGGGGGCGGCCGGCTCGGCCGTGGCCGTGGAGACCGCCGACATCGCGCTGATGGGCGACAACCTGCTCAAGCTGCCCGAGGCCGTCGGGCTGGCCCGGCGCACCGTGGCGGTCATGCGTCAGAACATCGCCGTCGCCCTGATCACGGTGGTGCTGCTGCTGGCCGGGGTCTTCGCCGGCGGGGTGACGATGTCCATCGGAATGCTCGTCCACGAGGTCTCCGTGCTGATCGTGATCGCCAACGCCATGCGCCTGCTGCGCCGCACCGAGGACGCCACCCCCACCGCGACGACAGCACCGGCCGTCCGGGGCGCCGCGAAGGTCGCCTCCTGATGCGTTCCTCGTGCAGGGCGTCCCCGAGCCGGGGCACCCTGCACCGCACGGGTCACGGACGCGCTCTTGTCCCGGCTGGATCCGCACGGCACGATGGCGGCAACATACCACCGCTACGACCGGGCCTCCGGGCCCGGTTCCGAGGAGTCGTGATGGACCCGGAGGCGCCCGCCCCGACGGTGACGATGCCCGCTGCCTTCTTCGGCCACGGCAACCCGATGAACGC
>JAPFFX010000147.1 GCA_026645375.1 Citricoccus sp. WCRC_4
TCTCCTGGCCCACCGCCCCGGGGTCGTAGGCGGTGGTGCCGTACCTGGAGCCCTGGTCGCCGGGCGCTGGGTACGGCTGCTGCTCGGCCGCACCGTAGGGCGGCTGCGGAGCGCCGAACGGTTGCTGGCCCTGGGCCTGCTGGCTGCCCGTCCTGCCCGCTCCGGGCGCACCGGGGTGCTGGGGTGGGTTCTCGGTCATGGGTGTTCCCCTCTCACGTGATGATTGATCCGTTCCGTGGCCCGGACACCGGGCCGTACCCGATCGTCACTCGTACCGCAGTGCTTCGATCGGATCCTTCTTCGCGGCCCGGGCCGCGGGCATGGTGCCGGCCAGGAAGGCGATCACCAGGATCAGGAGCACGATCAGCACGATCGCCATCGGGTCCACGGCGAACAGGGACAGCCCGGCCACCCCGCTCAACGGGCCGCTGACGAGGGCGGCGTTGCCGGTCAGGCCGACCACGACCCCCAGCCCCACGCCGATCACCGAGCCCATGATCCCGAGCATGACGGCCTCCATGGAGAACAGCCCGAAGACCTTGCCGCCGCTCATGCCCAGGGCCTTCATCAGGCCGATCTCCCGGGTGCGTTCCTGCACGGACATCAGCAGGGTGTTGACGATGCCGAAGCTGGCCGCCAGCAGGGCGATCAGCGCGAAACCGTTGAGCACCCACGTGACGGTGTCGATGATGCCGGTGATGACGCCGAGCTGGTCCTCCACGGTCATCGCCATGAAGCCCTCCTCGCTCAGCGCGGCCTTGACGGACTGTTCGTTGGCCGCCATGTCCTCGACGTCGGCCACGGCCTGCACGTAGGCCTGCGGCTGCTCGACCTCGAGCCCGGAGGTCTGCAGTCCGTAGAGTTCCTCGTTGAGCGCGCTGGAGGGCATGGGACTGGCCCCCACACCGGAGATCGCGGCCTGGGAGACGCCCACGATCTCCGCGTCCACGGTCTGCACCTGCTGGGCCAGGTCCTTGATCCCGAGGGTCACGGTCTCCCCGAGCACGGCCTCCGGGTCCTCGGTGCCGTAGATCTCGAGCCAGGTCTCCGGGATGGTGATCTCCATGGCGTCCCGGGCCGGTTTCACCCCGGCGGCCAGCTCGAGGGCGGCGGCGTTGGCCGGCAGGTCCATCGACTGCAGCGTGAACTGGTCCCCGTCGGCCGTCTCCAGGTACTCGGCGGCCACGAACACGACCGGTTCCACGTTGGAGAGGTGCTCGACCTGGGCGATCGTCTCGATGTCCTCATCGGTCAGCATCGTCATCCCGAACTCACCGGTGGCCTGTGCCTCCGCGGGATCGTAGGCCACCGGACCGGAGCTGCCGGGCATCTGGGCGGTGGCGTCGGCCCCGGGCATGATGGAGATCTGGTCGATCTCGCCGAAGCCGGACACCATGGTGTCCACGTACTTGTTGATGCCCGCCCCGAGCCCCGAGGTGAGGGTGAGGGTGAAGGCGCCGATGACGATCGCGATGACCGTCAGGAAGGTCCGGGTCTTGGACCGCATCGTGTTGCCGAGCGCGGTCCCCGCGATGTCGACGGCCCTCATGCCCGCTCCTCCCCGGTGGTCCCGGCGTTCTCGACCTGGCCGGCCGCGCCGGCCGTCGCGGCGCCCGGTGCCGTCGGCCCGGCCTCCGGTCCGTCCGGTCCCGGCTCGTCCAGTCCCGGCCCGTCCACGACGACCGGTGCAGCGTGCTTGCCGTGCCCGCCGACCCGGCGGGACCCCTCTCGGGACGTCTGCCCGACGCTCGCCCCGGCGGAGCGCACGGCCTCACCCGACTCGTCGGCCACGATCATCCCGTCCTGCATCAGCAGGCGACGCTGGCACCGCGCGGCCAGGTCGTCGTCGTGCGTGACGATCACGAGGGTGATGCCCCGGTCCCGGTGCAGCCCGAAGAGGATGTCCTCGACGACCTCGCCGGTGGCGGTGTCCAGGTTGCCGGTGGGCTCGTCCGCGAAGAGCACGGACGGCTCGTTGATCAGGGCGCGGGCGATGCACGCGCGCTGCTTCTGGCCGCCGGAGAGGTCCGTGGCCCTGTTCCCGGCCTTGTCCGCCATGTCCAGCTGTTCCAGGACCTCCATGCCGCGCCGCTTGCGCTCGGCCGTGCCCACGCCGGCGATCTTCAGCGGCAGGATGACGTTCTCCAGCACGGTCTGGCTGGCGTTGAGGAAGAACTGCTGGAACACGAAGCCGAAGGTGTCGTTGCGCAGTTCGGAGACCTGGGCCGGCTTCAGCTGGCTGACCGGGCGGCCGTTCATGGCCACGACGCCGGCCGTCGGCTCGTCCAGCAGGGCCAGCAGGTGCATCAGGGTGGACTTGCCCGAACCCGACTTGCCGACGATCGCCACCGACTCGCCCTGCCGGATCTCGAAGGTCAACCCCTTGAGCGCATCGAAGCGTGACTCCCCCCGGCCGTAGACCTTGACCAGGTTCTCGGTCTCGAGAACGGCTGCTGACATGGGATTCCCTCCGTGGTTTCCGGCACCTTGCCGTTCTCATTATCCACGGGTGGGGCCCTGTA
The DNA here is from genome assembly GCA_026645375.1 of Citricoccus sp. WCRC_4. Lineage (GTDB taxonomy): Bacteria > Actinomycetota > Actinomycetes > Actinomycetales > Micrococcaceae > Citricoccus. The sequence continues at coordinate 2,523 of JAPFFX010000147.1, forward strand.
CCCGGCCGGCCTCTGGCCGGACCGGGTGAACCTCCGGTGAAGCCTCAGTGGGCCGGGGGCAGGAAACCGACCTTGGCGTAGACGTCCGCCAGCACCGGGGAGGCCACCTCGCGGGCCTTGGCGGCCCCGCGGTCCAGCAACCGGTCCAGCTCGGCCGGGTCGTCCATCAGTGCCAGGGCCCGGGTCCGGACGGGGGTCAGGCGCTCGACGACGGCCTCGGCCAGGTCGACCTTGAGGTGACCGTACATCTTCCCGGCATAGGCCTCCTCCAGTTCCGGCACGGACCGCTCGGACACCGCCGCCAGGATGGACAGCAGGTTGGACACCCCGGGCTTGGCCTCGCGGTCGAAGCGGATCTCCGTGCCGTCGTCGGTGACGGCGGACTTGATCCGCTTGGCGATGACCTTGGGCTCGTCCAGGATGTTGATCAGCCCGTTCTGGGACTCCGCGGACTTGGACATCTTCGCCAGCGGGTTCTGCAGGTCGTAGACCCGGGCCCCGTTGACCGGGTAGAAGCCCTCCGGCACCACGAAGGTCTCCCCGTAGCGGGAGTTGAACCGCTGGGCCAGGTCCCGGGTGAGTTCCACGTGCTGGCGCTGGTCGTCCCCCACGGGGACGCCGTGCGGCTGGTAGAGCAGGATGTCCGCGGCCATGAGCATGGGGTAGGCCAGCAGCCCGACGCCGGCCGCCTCGGCCCCCTGCTTGGAGGCCTTGTCCTTGAACTGGGTCATCCGCTGGGCCTCGCCCATGCCGGTCATGCACATCAGCACCCACGCCAGCTGGGCGTGCTCGGGCACCTGGGACTGGACGAACAGGGTGGAGCGCTCGGGGTCGATGCCGGCCGCGATGTACTGGGCGGCGGCCACCCGGGTGCGCTTCACCAGGGCCTCGGGATCCTGGGGCACCGTGATGGCGTGCAGGTCCGGGATGAAGAAGTAGGCGTCGAAGTCGTCCTGGACCTTGACCCAGTTGACCAGGGCGCCCAGGTAGTTGCCCAGGTGCAGCGAGTCCGCGGACGGCTGCATGCCGGACAGCACGCGGTGCCGGGTTCCGGCACCGGCCAGGTGGGCGGTCGAGGCGGTGTCCCGGGCCAGGACGTCGGCGGGCGTCGGGCGGGCGGGGGTACGGGGGGTGGTCGTCTCGGTCATCTCGGCTCCTGAGGGCTCAGAACTGGTAGTCGACCACGAGCGGGGCGTGGTCGGAGAAGCGGGTGTCCCAGCTGGGGGCGCGGTCCACGACCGCACCGGTCGCCCTGGCCGCCAACTCGGGGGTGGCCATGTGGTAGTCGATGCGCCAGCCGGCGTCGTTGTCGAAGGCCTGGCCGCGCATGGACCACCACGTGTAGGGCCCGTCCACGTCCCCGACGAGGTCGCGGTGCACGTCCCGGTAGCCGATCTCCTCGCCGAAGAAGCGGTCGAAGTAGGCGCGTTCCTCCGGCAGGAAGCCGGCCTTCTTGACGTTGCCCTTCCAGTTCTTGATGTCCCGCTCGGTGTGACCGACGTTCAGGTCACCGGTGATGAGCGCGTAGTCCTTCTCGGCGCGCAGTTCGGGCAGGTGCCGGATCATCTCCTCGAGGAAACGGTACTTGTCCACCTGCTTGGGGGTGCCCACGTCACCGGAGTGCACGTAGGCGGACACCACGGTGAGGACCTTGCCGTCCGGGGCGGTCAGGTCGGCCTCGATCCAGCGGCCGGCATCGTGGAAGTAGGGGTCGCCGATCCCGACGCGGACCTCCTGGGGTTCCAGGACGGAGGCGATGGCGACACCGGCCCGGCCCTTGGCGGCGGCCTCGGTCTCCACCACGTGCCAGTCCTGGCCGGTGATGTCCTCCAGCAGGTCCTCCACGATCTGGCGCGGGGCGCGGACCTCCTGCAGGGTCAGCACGTCGACACCGCGTCCGGCGAACCACGCGCCCATGCCCTTGCGGTGGGCGGCGCGGATGCCGTTGACGTTCACGGTGGCCACGCGCAGGGCACCGGGCGCCTTGGGAGCGTGGGCGTTGGCGTGGATGACGGGCGCGGCATCGGTCGCCTCAGTCCCGGTGGGTGCGGTCTGGCTCGGTTCGACAGCGGAAGAAGTCACGCGTTCCAGCCTATCGCCGACCGCGGACCGGTGAGCTCGCGGGCCGGCGGCCCGGCTCAGTTGATGACCTCGCCGGTGATCGGGCCCTCGGGCCCTGATCCGGAGCCGCGCCCGGAACCGGAGCCCGACGCCGGCCGGCCGGGCCCGGCGGTGCCGGCACCGGATTCCTTGAGCATGTCGCGGGCGTTGGAGGCGGTGATGTGGATGGTCTCCAGGGCGCGGGCGACCATGTCCGTGTCGGCGGACCCGCCCTTGTCCATCTCCTCGCTGACCACGCGGACCTGCACCTGGACGATCTTGAAGGAGTGGTCCAGCTTGGTGTCCCGCATCGGGTCCCCGGCCGCCTGGCCGGCATCCACCCGGGTGGTGGGAGCCTCCTGGATCCGCGGGGCCAGGGAGGCGGACATGTCCTTCATCCGCCGGTCCACGGACTTCGCGCCGCGGCGCACGCCCAGCACCACCAGCACCGCCAGCAGCAGCCAGCCCGCGGAGATGACCACGAGCAGCCAGCCGATGACGTCGTTCTGGTTGGCCGCGAACAGCAACGCGACGAGCAGGACGCCCACCATCACGGCGAACGTGATGCCGCTGCCCTTCGAGGCCCAGTTCCGGGTCCGGCCGCCCGGCCTGCTGTCATGACGGGGGGATCCACTCTCCACTGCTTGCATGCCCCCGATTATCCCGCACCCGTGGCACCGCCGTCGCATCCCGTCGCCGACCGCCCCGCCCCGGGTGCCAATGCCTATCCTGTTAGGTATGCCACGCACCCCCTCGACACCCGGCGCCGAGCCCGCCCCGGACCAGCCTGAGGGGCCGCGCCTGTGGAACCGGGGTTTCGTGCTGGCCTGCCTGGCCAACGTGATGATGTTCTTCAACATCCACTTCCTGCTCTCCACGGTGGCCGGATTCGTGGTGGGGCGGTTCCTGGTGGGCGACTCGGTCGGCGGGGCCGTGGCGTCCGTGTTCATCGTGGGCACGCTCGTCTCCCGGTTCTTCGCCGGCCCGCTCATCGAGAGGTTCGGCGCCCGGCCGCTGCTGCTGGTCTCCTTCGCGGCGTTCGTGGCCGCTCCCCTGCTGTACTGGGCCTCGCCGACCGTCGGCCTGCTGCTGGTGGTGCGCACGGTCCACGGCGTGACCTTCGGCGTGGGTTCCTCGGTGATCGCGGCCGCCGCCGTCAACCGGATCCCCGGCACGCGGTTGTCCGAGGGCACCAGCCACTATTCCTCCTCCACGCTGATCGGCGTCGCCGCCGGCCCGATGATCGGCCTGGCGCTGTCCGGGACCGATTTCGGCGTCATGGCCGTCACCGCCTCCGCCGTGTCCCTGCTCGGGCTGCTCATCGCGCTGGCCATGGACTACGGCCCGCGGGACGCCAGGGCCGACGCGCAGGATGACACCGGTGCGGACCGCCCGGCCGGCACCGACGCCGGGACCAACGCGGAGGCCGACGCCGAGGGGGGACGGCCCCGGCCCGGCTGGGCGCGGTTCGTGGAGCCCGGGGCGCTGCCCGCCGCGGCCATCGGCGCCCTGTACTCCCTGGGCTATGCCGGGATCGTCACCTTCCTGGCCACCCTCACCCTCGAGCGCGGCTTCGGGGCCTCGGCCAGCCTGTTCTTCGGCGTGTACGCGGTGACGGTGCTGGTCTCCCGCCTGTTCACCGGATCGCTCATGGACCGCCGGGGCGCCAACGTGGTGATGCTGCCGGCGTTCGTGCTGTTCGCCGCGGGCCTGGCCGTCATCGCCGTGGCCCCGAACGTCGCGGTGCTGCTGCTGGCAGCCGTGCTCGTGGGCCTGGGCTACGGCCAGCTGTTGTCCGCGGGCCAGGTCATCTGCGTCACCCAGGTGCCCCGCGAGAGGGCCGGCATGGGGGCCTCCACCTTCTTCCTGGGGATCGACGCCGGCATGGGCCTGGGTCCGCTACTCGCCGGTATCCTCGTCCAGGGGCACGGAACCGCCGGGCTGTACTGGACCCTCGCCGCCTTCCTGCTGGCCCTGGTCCCGGTGTACTGGCTCGTCCAGGGCCGCCGCATGCGCCGTCCTGCCGTCCCCCTTCCGCCACCCCCACCGCCTGCACCCGCCTCAGCCCCCGCACCCCCACCTGCACCGTCCCAGGAGAGTCCGTGACCACACCGCCCGCCGGCCCGCCGCCCGCCCGGGGCCACGGCACCGGTGCAGCCCTGCCCCCCGGTGGTGCACGGATCCTCACGGTGCTGCTCGTGCCGCTGTTCATGTCCCTGATGAGCGTGAGCATCGTCAACGTCGCCCTGCCGGCGATCGAGCAGGACCTGGGCGCGAGCGCCGCCGACCTGCAGTGGGTGCTGGCCGGATACTCGCTGGCCTTCGGGGTGTCCATGGTCCCCGCCGGCCGGGCGGGCGACCTCTGGGGGCGCAAGCCGCTCTTCATCGCCGGGATCCTCGTCTTCGTCACCGGGTCCCTGGCCGCGGGCCTGGCCGGCGATCCGCTGGTGCTGAACCTCGCCCGGGTCCTGATGGGCCTGGGATCGGGGCTGCTCAACCCCCAGATCATCGGGATCATCCAGAACGTCTTCCACGGCCGCGCGCGGGGGCGGGCCTACGGGATGCTCGGCACCATCGTGGGGCTCGGCGTGAGCATCGGTCCCACGCTGGGCGGGCTCTTCATCGACGTTCTCGGCCCGGAGTGGGGCTGGCGCTCCACCTTCCTGGTCAACGTGCCCATCGGCCTGCTCGCGGCCGCCCTGGCCGCGTACTGGCTGCGGCCGCCGGTGCGGCCGCAGGCGGCGGAGGCGGACCGTTCCCTCGCCGCCCTCGATCCGGTGGGCGCACTGCTGCTGGCCGCGGCCGTCGTCGGGATCATGGTGCCGTTCATCCTGCCGGGCACCTGGTACCTGCTGGCCGCCTCGGTCGCCTTCGCCGGTCTCTGGTGGTGGTGGGAGGCACGGATGAGGTCCCGTCAGGCGGCCACCGGTCGCGCCCCCATGGTGGACCCCTCGCTGTTCCGCATCCCCTCGTTCACGATCGGCACGGTGGCCACGGCGGCCTTCCTGGCCGCGACCCCCGGGCTCTGGGCCGTCCAGGCCATCGTCACCCAGCAGGGCCTGGGCCTGCCGGCCCTGGCCGCGGGCCTGACCAGCCTGCCGGCGTCCCTGCTGATCATGGCCCTGTCCCCCGCCATCGGGGGGTTCGTCCACCGCTTCGGCCCGGTGTTCGTGGTGACCGGTGCGCTCCTGTCCCTGGTGGCCATGCTCCTGGGCGGCACGGCCTTCCAGCGCATCGCGGCCGGTGAGTGGCCGTACTGGACGCTGGCCGCCGCCCTGGCCCTGCTGGGCCCCGCCCAGGCGCTGGTGATGACCAGCACCCAGGTGCTGACCATGCACGACGTCCCGCTGCGCGCGGCCGGTGCGGCCGGCGGGGTCTCCCAGACCGCCCAGCGCGTGATGACGGCCATCGGCCTGGCCGCCGTGACGGCGGCCTTCTACGCCGCGCTCGGCGTCCGGGGCAACGGGGCGCAACCGGACCAACTGGCCTACGGGGAGGCCGCCGTGGCCGCCGTGGTGGTGGTGGCCGGGTTCCTGTCCGTCACGCTGCTCGCGGGCATCGTCGACCTGCTCCGGCGCCGGCGCAACGGGACCCTGTCCCTGCAGGACGACTCCCCCGCCGGCTGACCGGCTCAGCGCAGGAACAGCGCCCTGAGCCGGTGCGAGGTGAACAACAGCCCGAGGACGATCATCACCACGAAGTACAGCACGTGCACGGCCGTGAACGGGGTGATGACCCCCACGCTGAGCTGGCGCATCAGCTCCACCCCGTGCCACAGGGGAAGGGCCTGGATCAGCCACTGGACCGCCTCCGGGTAGACGGTCAGCGGGAAGAACGTGGCCGAGAACAGGAACATCGGCATCAGCACCACCATGATCCAGTCCATCTGCTGGAAGGTCGTCAGGTAGCTGGTCACGGCCATGCCGACGGCCGCGAACGCGAAGGCGATCAGCACGGCGGCCGGGATGAGCAGCACGGCCCACCAGCTGGCCACCAGCCCCAGGCCGGCCATCACCACCAGGAACGCCACCGAGTACAGCCCGCCCCGGATCAGGGCCATGGTGATCTCCCCCAGCGCCACGTCCACCGGGCCGAGTGAGGTGTTGAGCATGGTCTGGTAGAGCTTGGACATCCGCATGCGGAAGAACACGTTCCAGGTGGAGTCGTAGATCGCCCCGTTCATGGCCGAGACGGCCAGCAGCGCCGGGGCGATGTACTGCCCGTAGCCGACCGGTCCGCCCGGCCCCTCGACCTGCCCGACCAGCCCGCCCAGCCCCAGGCCCAGGCTGAGCAGGTACAGCACCGGCTCGAAGAACCCCGAGGCGAAGATCGCCCAGTTGGAGGTCCTCAGCGCCCGGAATCCGCGCTCCAGCACGGCCCGGACGTTGCCGCCGTACATCCCGGCACCGGGTCCGGTGCGCACCCGGATCGGGGGCATCACCGGGACGGTCCGGCCCGCGTCCGTGTCCTCCGCCGGGACGGTGCGGTCAGCGGTCCGGGACCGTAGCCACCCGGCACGCAGGTGGGCCGTCCCGCGCCGGCCGGCGGGGACGGCGTCGGGATCCTCCCGGCCCGGCACCCATCCCAGCCGACGGGTGTAGATCCTGCGCACGAGCGCCCATCCGGTGACCGCGAGCACGAGCAGGTAGGCCACGTGCACCACGGTCAGCCAGGCGGGTTCGTCCATGCCGTACGAGGCCACCCGGCCCAGCTGGGCGGCGTGCCACTGCGGGGAGAGCCAGCCGATCCACTGCAGCACCGGTGGCAGCGTGGCCAAGGGGTAGAACGTCCCGGAGAACAGGAACAGCGGCATGATCAGGAACCGCTGCAGCAGGGCGTACTGGCCCGCGTCCCGCTTCAGGGAGGCGGAGAAGGCCATGATGGGCAGGCCGATGGCCAGGCCGCCGAGCGTTGCGGTGACCACCTGGACCCAGCCCCAGGGACTGCTCACCACCCCGAAGGCGAGCATGACCAGCAGGAACAGCGCCGACTGGACCAGGAAGCGCAACACCACGGCGGTGACGTGACCGGCGGCGATCTGCCAGGGCTGCAGCGGCGAGGCCTGCGGGGCGTAGTAGAGCCGGTGCCACCTGAAGCCGTCCATGACCGGGTAGGTGAACTCGACCGCCGCGGCCATCAGGGTGCCCGCGGCCAGCAGGGCCGGGGCGATGAACGCCGCATAGCTGACACCGTCCAGGACCTGATCGCCGCCGTCGATCAGCGAGGCCAGGCCCAAGCCCATGGCGAGCAGGTAGACCAGCGGCTCGCCGAGGGCCTCGAACACGATCACCGCACCGTACGTGCGCATGGTCCGCAGGTAGTGCTCGGCGTAGTACCAGGGCCCGGCCCGGCGCGCCCGTGCGGCGGACTCCGCCGGCGTCAGGGGCAGGGTCCCGCTGCGGTGGATCCGTTCCGCGAGGACGGCCTCGGGGTCCTTGGTCCACCCGGACTCCCGGACCGGCACGGGCGGCTCAGTCAACGAGGCTCCGCCCCGTCAGGGTCAGGAACACGTCCTCCAGCGAGGACCGGCGCACCAGGGAGGTGACCGGCTCCAGGCCCAGGCCGGTCACCGCCTCCAGCGCCGTCTCGCCGTCGTGGGCGTAGACCAGCACCCGGTCCGGAAGGGACTCGATCCGGTCCGCCAGCGGGGCACCCGCCGCGGTGAGGCGGCCGGGCAGTTCGCGCTCCAGCCGGGCGGCGACGGCGGCGTTGCGGTCCGTGCCGAACCGCACCTCGAGCACCTCCCGGCTGGAGTGCCGGCGGATGAGCTGGGCCGGGGACCCCTCGGCCATGATCCGCCCCCGGTCCACCACGATCAGCCGGTCGCACAGCTGCTCGGCCTCGTCCATGTAGTGGGTGGTGAGCACCAGGGTGGTGCCCTGTTCCTTGAGCCGGAACAACCGGTCCCAGAGGATGTGCCGTGCCTGCGGGTCCAGTCCGGTGGTGGGCTCGTCCAGCAGCAGGATCCGCGGCTCGTTGACCAGGCCGCGGGCGATCACCAGGCGACGCTTCATGCCACCGGAGAGGTCATCGACCTTCGTGTCGGCCCGGTCCCTGAGCTGGGCGAACTCCAGCAGCTCCCTGGCCTTGGGCCGCAGGTAGGAATAGGGCAGGCCGAAGTACCGGCCGTAGACGATCAGGTTGTCCCGGACCGTGAGCTCCTCGTCCAGGTTGTCCTGCTGCGGTACCACGCCCAGGTGCGCCCGTACCTCCGGGCCCCTGCGCTCCGGGTCCAGGCCCATGATGGACAGGGCCCCGGCCGTGCGCTGGGAGACGCCGCCGATCATCCGCATGACCGTGGACTTGCCCGCCCCGTTGGGGCCGAGGAGTCCGAAGGACTCCCCCGGGCTCACCGCGAAGTCGATGCCGTCCACGGCGGTGAAGTCCCCGTACCGCTTGACCAGCCCCCGGGCCTCGATCACGGCGGCATGGGTCCCCGCGGGCACGCCGGTCACCGCCACCGACCCCGCGTGATGGGCATCACGGGACGCACGTCTCACCCGCGCGATCCTAGTCCAGCGGGTGGTCGGTCGGCAGCGCCCGGGGTGCCGGGCGGCGTCCTGACGCGCCGCGGTCCGGCCTCACGCCTTCATGACACGACGGTGACGAGGGCCTCACGCACGCGAGACCAGGATCATATACGATCTGTGGGTCGGCGTGACGGGCCTCACGGCCCCCGCTACCGGTCCACGAGGCCGGCCACCTGAACATATCCAGCACTGAGGTATCCAGACGTGACAGCTTCCAGCACCATGACCAGGCCCCGGGCCAATCAGCGGCGGGTGGCCGCGGCCACCCTGGTCGGCACCACTGTCGAGTGGTACGACTTCTTCATCTACGCCACGATCGCCGCACTGGTGTTCGGTGACCTGTTCTTCGCCCCGGCAGGCGCGGGCTTCAGCCAGATCATCACCTTCGCCTCGGTCGGCATCTCCTTCCTCTTCCGCCCCCTCGGGGCGTTCCTGGCCGGCCACTACGGGGACAAGCTCGGCCGGAAGGTCATCCTCGTGGTCACCCTGGTCATGATGGGCGGGGCCACCACGCTCATCGGCCTGCTGCCCACCTTCGAGGCGATCGGGATCGCCGCACCGCTGTTGCTCCTGTTGCTGCGCGTCCTGCAGGGCATCTCCGCCGGCGGCGAATGGGGCGGTGCGGTCCTGATGGCCGTGGAGCACGCCCCCGCGGAGCGCCGCGGCCTGGCCGGAGCCGTCCCGCAGCTCGGCGTCCCCCTGGGCCTGCTCCTGGCCACCGGCGTGACGGCGCTGATGACCGGTGTCATCTCCCCCGGTGCCGCCTTCGTGGAGTGGGGCTGGCGCTGGCCGTTCATCGCCTCGATCGTCCTCATCGCCGTCGGCTACCTGGTGCGGGTCGCCGTGGACGAGTCCCCCGTGTTCCAGGAGATCGCCGAGGCCAAGCAGCGCGAGTCCGTGCCCGTGGTCGAGCTGTTCCGCAAGTACTGGCACCTGGTGGCCCTCGCGGCCCTGGTCTTCGTCGGGAACAACGCCGTCGGTTACATGTCGACGGGCGGGTTCATCCCGTCCTATGCGACGGGTGAGGCCGTCGGCCTGGACTCCACCGACGTGCTGGTGGCGATGACGTTCGCCGCCGCCGTGTGGTTCTGCTCGACGCTGGCAGCCGGCCTGCTCTCGGACCGGATCGGCCGGAAGCTCACGTACCAGATCGGTTACGTGTGGCTGGCCCTGTGCGTCTTCCCGCTGTTCTGGCTGATCAACACCGGGCAGCTGGGCATGCTGTACCTGGCCCTGTTCCTGGTCTGCATCGGCACCGGCCTGACCTACGGACCCCAGGCGGCGCTGTACTCCGAGCTGTTCCCGGCCTCGGTGCGCTTCTCCGGGGTGTCCATCTCCTATGCGATCGGCGCGATCCTCGGTGGCGCCTTCGCCCCGATGATCGCCCAGGCCCTCCTGGAACGGACGGGCAGCTCCACGGCGATCTCCGTCTACCTCCTGGTCGCAGTCCTCGTGGCACTGGTGGCCGTGAGCCTGGTACGCGACCGCAGGGGCATCAACCTGTCCATCCACCACCAGGCCGAGCAGGAGACCGGCGCCACGGTCTTCAGCCGGGCACCCGAGCGGGAGCGAGTCTCCGTCTGAGTCCGGCCCCCTCCAACACGCCGAAGGCCGGCCCTTCCCGTCAGGGG
>JAPFFX010000150.1 GCA_026645375.1 Citricoccus sp. WCRC_4
CTCACCCCGGCGGGCGGCCTGGACGTGGGCGGTGGCCACGGCGAAGAGGGCCCGGCCGTCGACGTCGTCGGGCAGGTACCGGGGTGGCCGACGGGTCACCCAGGTCACCGAAGCGGCGGCGTCCAGCAGGTCGCTGGCGATCTGCGCCCCGGAGTTACCCCCGCCGACCACCACTACCCGCTCACCGGCGAAGGGCGCCCGGCCGCGATAGCCGGTGGTGTGCAACTGGTCCCCGGTGAACTGCTCCGCCCCGGGGATGTGGGGGATGAAGGGCCGGCGCCAGGAGCCGGTGGCGTTGAGGACCACCCGGCTGGTCCAGGTGCCCCGGTCGGTGTGGGTGAGGTAACTCCCGTCGAGGCCGTCTTCGACGGCCTGGACGGTGACGGGCCGGTGCACCGGCAGCTCGTAACGTTGCTCATAGGCGCGCAGGTAGGACACCACGTGGGCGGCCGAGGGGTTGCCGACCCCGGTCCAGGGCGGCATCTGGTAACCGGGCAGCGAGCTATAAGCGGCTGGAGAGAACAGCTCCAGGGTGTCCCAGTAGTACTGCCAGGCCCCACCGGGGCGGTCGTTGGCGTCCAGGATCGCGAAGCTGGGCGCAGGGCCGCTGCGGCCCCGGGCGGCGTCGCGGGCCAGGCGGTGCAGGTAGAACCCGGCGGCCAGCCCGGCCTGACCCCCGCCGATCACCAGGACGTCGACCTCGTCGGCCCTCATGGTCCCCATTGCTGGCGGGGCGGGCGGGGTCAGCCCAGCTCCAGCATCCGACGCAGCTCGGCGAAGGCGGCCGGGACCACGGTGTAGTGCGCCCACCGCCCGCGCTGTTCGCGGGTGAGCAGTCCGGCTTCGACGAGCTTCTTCATGTGGTGACTCACGGTGGGCTGGCTGATGCCGAGCTCATCGGTGAGGTCGCAGGAGCACACGGCCTCACAGCCCTGGGCGGCGACGTGGGAGAGCAGGCGCAACCGCATCGGGTCGGCCAGGGCCTTGAGCATCCCGGCGGCGCGCTGGGCCTGCTCGGCGCTGATCGGCCCGTCCGACAAGGAGCAGCACGCCACCGAGCCCGGCGAGCCGGCGGCCCCGGTGCGGCGGCCGGTGGTCTCGGGAGCGGGAAGAGTAGTGGTCGCGACCATCACCCCATCTTACATTGACGAACGCGAATATGTCCCGGTAGTGTTCGCATCGATATTGGTCGATACGAGAGATGGGCTTTCATGAGCGTCACCACCGCCGCACCCGCGCCCCAGCACGGCGTGATGAAGGAGATGTCCTTCCTGGACCGCTGGCTGCCGGCCTGGATCGGGCTGGCCATGGTCGTCGGCCTGGCCCTGGGCCGCTTCGTGCCCGGACTCGACACCGCCCTGGAGGCGGTGAAGATCGGGGAGGTGTCCCTCCCGATCGCGATCGGGCTGCTGGTGATGATGTACCCGGTGCTGGCCAAGGTCCGCTACGACGAGACCCACCGGGTGGCCGGGGACAAGCGGCTGATGATCACTTCCCTGGTGCTGAACTGGGTCGTCGGCCCGGCGTTGATGTTCGCCCTGGCCTGGATGCTGCTGCCGGACCTGCCCGAGTACCGGACCGGGCTGATCATCGTCGGGCTGGCCCGGTGCATCGCGATGGTGTTCATCTGGAACGACCTGGCCTGCGGGGACCGCGAGGCCGCCGCCGTGCTGGTGGCCATCAACTCCGTCTTCCAGGTCATCGCCTTCGGCGCCCTGGGCTGGTTCTACCTCCAGGTGCTGCCGTCCTGGTTGGGCCTGCCCACCACGTCCGCCGACTTCTCCGTGTGGGCGATCGTGCTCAGCGTGCTGGTGTTCCTGGGCATCCCCCTGCTGGCCGGCTTCCTCACCCGCACCCTCGGGGAGAAGGCCAAGGGGCGCACCTGGTACGAGGAGACCTTCCTGCCCAAGATCGGGCCCTGGGCCCTGTACGGGCTGCTGTTCACCATCGTGCTGCTGTTCGCCCTGCAGGGCGAAGCGATCACCTCCAACCCCTGGGACGTGGCCCGGATCGCGCTGCCGCTGCTGGCCTACTTCGTGCTGATGTTCTCCATCTCGCTGATCGCGTCCAAGGCGGTGGGCCTGAACTACGCGAAGTCCACCACGGTGGCCTTCACCGCCGCGGGCAACAACTTCGAGCTGGCCATCGCCGTGGCCATCGGCACCTTTGGGGTCACCTCCGGCCAGGCCCTGGCCGGCGTCGTCGGCCCGCTGATCGAGGTGCCCGTGCTGGTCGGGCTGGTCTACGTGTCCCTGTGGGCCGGACGCAGGCTCTTCCCCGGCGATCCCACCGTCCCGGCCCGGCCCGAGACCGCCGCCGCGCACCGCGCCTGAATCCGCACCCCTGACAGGAGACCACCAGTGACCACGCCAGAGTCCGCCTCCCGGCCGTCCGTGTTGTTCGTGTGCGCCAAGAACGGGGGAAAGTCCCAGATGGCCGCGGCCCTGATGGAACACCACGCCGCCGGCGCCGTTCAGGTCCACTCCGCCGGCACCAAGCCCGGGAAGTCGATCAACGCCCTGTCGGCCGAGGTGATCGCCGAGGCCGGGGCGGACATGTCCGCCGGGCGCCCCAAGCCCATCGACCCGGACCTGCTGGCCCGGGTGGACCGCGTCGTCGTGCTCGGCGACGAGGCCAGGGTCGAGCCCGTGGACGGCATGGCCGGGACCATCGAGACCTGGCACACCGACGAGCCCTCCACCCGCGGGATCGAAGGCATCGAGCGGATGCGCCTGGTCCGCGACGACATCGACCACCGGGTGCGGGCCCTGCTCACCGAACTCACCGGCAGCCCCGCCTCCTGATCCTTCGTTCGCCCTCCACCTACTGACTGGAATGGAAGATTTGATGACCGCAGAGACCACCCCGGACACCACCGCCGACCAGACTCAGAAGCCCTCGGTGCTGTTCGTGTGCGTGCACAACGCCGGGCGTTCCCAGATGGCCGCGGCCTACCTCCACCACCTCTCGCAGGGCCGCATCGAGGTCCGCTCCGCCGGCTCCGCCCCGGGCGACGCGGTGAACCCGGCCGCGGTTCAGGCGATGGCCGAGGAGGGCATCGACATCAGCGCCAACCGGCCCAAGGTCCTCACCGACGCCGCCGTGCAGCACTCCGACGTGGTGATCACCATGGGTTGCGGGGACGCCTGCCCCTTCTACCCGGGCAAGCGCTACGAGGACTGGAAGCTCGACGACCCCGCCGGCCAGGGCGTCGAGGGTGTCCGGCCCATCCGGGACGAGATCAAGACCCGCATCCAGCAGCTCATCACCGAGCTGCTCCCGGCCGGCACCACCACGAACTGACGGCGGACCACCCATGGACACCCCGACCACGAACACCACCAACACCGAGGCCACCAGCACCGAGGCCACCGACCAGGTGATCATCATCGGTTCGGGCCCGGCCGGGTACACCGCCGCGATCTACGCCGCCCGCGCCGGGCTCACCCCGCGGGTGATCGCCGGGTCCGTCACGCACGGCGGGGCGCTGATGAACACCACCGAGGTGGAGAACTTCCCCGGCTTCCCGGGCGGCATCCAGGGCCCGGAACTGATGGCCGGACTGGCCGAGCAGGCCACCCGGTTCGGCGCGGCGATCGAGTACGACGACGCCGCCACCGTGCAGCTCACCGGGCACCTGAAGGAGGTCACCACCCTGGCCGGGAAGACCTTCCGGGCCCCGGCCGTCATCGTGGCCACCGGCTCGGCCTACAAGGAACTCGGCCTGCCCGAGGAGAAGCGCCTCAGCGGGCACGGGGTGTCCTGGTGCGCCACCTGTGACGGGTTCTTCTTCCGCGAGCAGGACATCATCGTGGTCGGCGGCGGGGACTCGGCCATGGAAGAGGCCCTGTTCCTGACCCGCTTCGCCCGCTCCGTCACCGTCGTGGTCCGCCGCGACGCCCTGCGGGCCTCGAAGATCATGGCCGCCCGGGCGAGGGACAACGAGAAGATAACCTTCGCCTACAACAGCAAGGTCACCGCCATCCACGGCACCGACAAGGTCACCGGGGTCACCCTGACCGACACCATCACCGGGGGCACCCGCGAGATGCCCGCGACAGGGGTGTTCGTGGCCATCGGGCACCTGCCCCGCACCGAACTGGTCGCCGACCAGCTGGAGCTGGACGCCGAGGGGTACATCGTCGTGGACGCCCGCACCACCCACACCAACCTGACCGGGGTGTTCGCCTGCGGGGACGCGGTTGACCACCGCTACCGCCAGGCCATCACCGCCGCCGGCACCGGCTGCGCCGCCGCCCTGGACGCCGAACGCTACCTGGCCGCCCTGGAAGACGCCGACAGCATCGCCACCGCACTCGTCGAGGAGCCCACCCATGGCTGACACCACCACCCCCACCACCCCAGCCAGCAGCACCAACACGACCGACATCAGCGCGGACCCCACCGGGCTGCCGGTCGTGGTCATCGGCGCCGGGCCGGTGGGCCTGGCCGCCGCCGCCCACCTGGTCGAGCGCGGCCTGGACCCGCTGGTGTTGGAGGCCGGCCCCGCGGTCGGGGCGGCGATCCGGGACTGGGGCCACACGCGGCTGTTCTCCCCGTGGCGGTACAACGTCGACGCCGCTGCCGCCCGGCTGCTGGAGCCCGCCGGCTGGGTCACACCGGACCCGGAGGCCCTGCCCACCGGGGCCGAGCTCGTCGAGGAGTACCTGCAACCGCTGGCCGCCACCAAGGCCCTGGCCTCACGGATCCGCACCGGGGCCCGCGTGATCGCGGTGTCCCGGGCCGGGATCGACAAGACCCGCACCGCCGGCCGACAGGACACTCCCTTCCTGGTCCGCATCGCCCACGCCGACGGCACCGTGGAAGACCTGAGCGCCCGGGCGGTCCTGGACGCCTCCGGCACCTGGGGCCAGCCCAACCCGTTGGGCCAGGCCGGACTGGAAGCACCCGGGGAGGCCGCGGCCCGCGCGGCAGGGCGGATCACCACCGCGCTGCCGGACGTCCTCGGCGCCGACCGAGCCCGGTTCGCCGGTCAGCATGTGCTGGTGGTGGGGGCCGGGCACTCGGCGGCCAACACCCTGCTCGAGCTCGGCACCCTGGCCCAGGACACCCCGGGCACCCGGATCTCCTGGGCGGTCCGCACCGCCGACGTCACCCGCGTCTACGGCGGGGAGGACCGTGACGAGCTGGCGGCCCGCGGCGCCCTGGGCACCCGACTGCGCCACCTGGTGGAGACCGGGACCATCCAGGTGCACCCGTCCTTCACCATCACCGCCTTCACCACCACCGGTCTGGGGATGATGGTGCAGGCTTCCTCCCCGGCCGGGGAGGAACGGCTGGTCGTGGACGTGGTGGTGGCGGCCACCGGGTTCCGTCCCGCACTGGGCATGCTCTCCGAGCTGCGTCTGGAACTGGACCCGGCAGTCGAGGCTCCCCGCCAGTTGGGCCCGCTGATCGATCCGGAGTTCCACTCCTGCGGTTCGGTCGCCCCGCATGGGGAGAACATGCTCTCCCACCCGGAGCCGGGGTTCTACATCGTGGGCATGAAGAGCTACGGGCGGGCGCCGACCTTCCTGCTCGCGACCGGCTACGAGCAGGTGCGATCGGTGTCGGCCTGGCTCGCCGGCGACGCGGCCGCTGCGCGGAACGTCGAGCTCGTGCTGCCGGCCACGGGCGTGTGCTCCACGGATGCCTCAGCCGCGAGCGGCAGCAACTGCTGCAGCTGAGCCGAGCCCTCGGCGCGGCTCACGCTTTCTGCAGGACCAGCGCGACGCTGAGCGCCCAGCGCGATCATGCGCGGGCTGGTCCTGTAGAACGCACGTCGGCAGG
>JAPFFX010000156.1 GCA_026645375.1 Citricoccus sp. WCRC_4
TTCCCTGCGGGTGGCGTCTCGCCGTCGACCTGCTCCGCGGAGTGCCCCCCGAAGAACCAGAAGACGCTGGGTACGCCGAGGGCCTCGGCCAGGACGCCGAAGTCCTCGGAGCCCATGACCGGAGGCGTTTCGATCACGGCGTCGTCCCCCAGGGTCTCTTCGAAGGCCCGCATCAGGTCCTCGGCGGAGGAGGGATCGTTGTAGCACTGGGGGAAGCTCGAGATCTCCTCGATCACCGGGGCCGGGGCTCCGGAGGCGTCCGCCTCGGCCGCGATGATCCGACGCAGGGATCCCAGGACGAGCTCGCGCACCTCAGGGTCGAAGGTGCGGACGTTGAGGGTGAACTCGGCGGTCGCCGGGATGATGTTCTCCTTCAATCCGCCATGAAAGGTCCCGATGGTGACGACGGCTGACTTCAGGGGATGGACCTGGCGCGAGACGATCGTCTGGATGCGGACCACCATGTGGGCGCCGAGCACGATCGGATCGATGGACTGCTCGGGCTGTGATCCGTGTGACTGCTTCCCGTGGACGGTGACCTTCCACGAGTCGGCCATGGCCATGGCGGTGCCCTTGCTGACGTTCACGGTGCCCGCCAGGCCCGGCCACACGTGCTGGCCGTAGATGATGGACGGCCGGGGCGCCTTGTCCCACAGCCCGTCCTCTACCATGGCCTAGGACCCCGCGGCCGACTCCTCACCGGGCTGGAAGATGAACACGGCCGTTCCGGACCATCCCTGGCGGCCTTCGGCCAGGAGCCGCGCGGCGGTCAGCCCCACCGTGATGTGCGTGTCATGTCCGCATCCGTGCATGACGGGGACCTCGGTGCCGTCCGGCAGCGTTCCCCTCGTCGTGCTGGCATAGTCCAGTCCGGTGTCCTCCTGGATGGGCAGGCCGTCCGTGTCGGCGCGGTACCCCACCACGGGGCCATCTCCGTTGCGCAGGATGCCGACGACGCCCGTGCCGCCGCAGGCGAAGGTCTCCAGTCCCAGCTCGTCCAGTTTCTCGCGGATGTAGGCGGCGGTGCGGTGTTCCTGCATGGACAGTTCTGGGTGGGCGTGCAGGTGCTTGTAGATGGCGTGCATCGCGGTGGTGTGGCCGCTGGAGAGTTCGAACTCGGCGAGTGCAGGGGTGGTGGTCATGATGCCTTTCACGGGGATGGTCAGGGGATTCAGTTGACGAGGGCGGTCGGCGTTGTCTGGGTCTTGCGGGAGCGCAGGAACCAGGAGAGCGTGGCGGTGATGAGGACCACGATGCCGGTGGCGGCCTTGGCGAGGGCCGGGACTGCGGGCACCAGGACGAAGAGCACGAGCACCGAGACGACCACGGCGATCGCGGTGACCCGGGGCTGCTTCAGGGTCACGACGAGCTGGACGATCACGGCTCCGATGATGGACGGGAAGATGTAGAGACGAGCCACATCGGTGATGTCGGCGGGGATGATGCTCACGAGCCAGGTGCCCAGGACCCCCACGAAGATCAGCATGGACAGCACGTGCACCATCGCCGCCCCGCAGATCGCCATGAGGGCCGAGAACTCTCCGCGCTTGGTGCCGGGCTTGGCTCCGATGGCCGCTTGCGCCACCAGGGCGGAGGGCAACAGCTTGTTGGCGATGTTGCCGATCATGAACGCCTGGTACATGCCTGCGGGGCCCAGGACGGGGTAATAGGTCAGCGGCTCGACGAACCAGAGGACGAAGAAGGCTGCGGCGACGGCGAGGTAGGCAGTCCAGATCATGTTGCCCGTGATGCCGAGATCCTGGGTCAGCACCAGGTAGAGCGGAGCGGCCAGGGACAGCAGGAGCGCGGCGACCATGGTCCCCTGGCCCCAGCGGGACGTGGTGCGGTCGAAGGTGCTGAGGGAGGCTGCGCCCGCGGCGGCGGAGGCGGCTTGGGCAGTAGCTGAGGAGGACATGAGGGTTCCTTTCCAGAGGTGGTAGTGCCTAGGCGGCCGGTGCCATGCCGGAGACGTGGGCGAAGTAGGCGACGATCAGGCCCACGATGATGGAGATGCCCAGTCCCCATTCCCGCAGCCACCTGGCGGCGGTCTTGCTCGCGAGCAGCATGCAGACGCCCATGGTCAGGGCGGAGACGATGACCGACAGGACGTGGATCGGGGTCTTGCCCAGTTCGGCGATGCCCAGGCTGGCGAAGGCCGCGATCAGGGCCGCCGCGGGCACGATCGCCATCAGCGCCGGATTGACCGTGCGCAGTTTGCTGTCGCCCCGTCGCAGGATCGGCGTCAGGATGAGCGTGGCGAGCATCCAGCCGGCACCGGACAGGCTCATCGCCAGGAAGGCGACGACGAAGACGGCCTGGGTGTAGCTGGCATCGCCCAGTTCCGCACCCATGGTCCCGGCGGCGAGGCTGGCCGAGGCGGACTCCGTTGCCGCGGATCCGACCAGGCCGATGCGGACCAGCACGGCGGGCGTACCGAAGAGGGTCAGCAGGGCGATGCTGACCAGCACGACCGCGAGGGACGGGCCGATGGCGGCCACCGCGCCGGCCCGGAAGGAGACCTTCAGTTCGGACTCGGTGATGTCCGCAGCAGGTCCGGCCTTCTTGGCGGCCCTCATGTAGACCAGGGACTGCACGATGATGGCGGCGAACACGCCGATGGCGAGGACCCAGAGGACGGGCATGTTCGCGATGGCCAGGATGTCGGTGGACGCCCCTTGGGGAGTCAGCTCGGTTTGCATGGTTGCTCCAGTCCGATATCGGGTGGCGGTCCGGTTTACCGGCCGTCGAGGGTGGTGATGGTCTGCACGAGGGCGTCGACCCCCAGGGCGATGTCCGCTGTCTCGCTCCACTCCTCGGGGCAGTGGCTCTTGCCGTCCTTGGAGGGGATGAAGATCATGCCCATGGGGGCAAGCGAGGCCATATGGACCGCGTCGTGGGTGGCGCCGCTGGGGATCGGCATCCAGGGGATGCCGAGCGCATCGGCCGAGGAGGCGACGACGTCCTGCACGCTCTGCGCGGCGTGGACGATCTCGTTGTCCGTGGACCAGTCGAACTCGACGTCGACGCCGTGTTCGCCGGCCTTGGCGGCGATCTCCTGGCTCAGTCGGCCCCTGACTCCGGAGAGCCAGGTGGAGTCGACGCTCCGGATCTCACTCTGCATGCGGACCAGGGACGGGACGACGTTGGGGGATCGGGACTCCGAATCAACGCGGGTGGCCGTGGCCACGCCGTGAGTCGGGGCGCCGCATCCTTCGGCGCGTACGGCCAGGACCGCCTCCGCCGCCGCGACCATCGCGTCGCGCCGATCGTCCATGGCCCGGGTGCCGGCGTGGTCTGCAGAACCGGTGAACGTGGCGATGACCCGTTCGATGCCGGTGATCGCCGTGACCACGCCCAACGGAAGTCCGCGTTGCTGAAGGGTGGGCCCCTGCTCGATGTGGAGTTCGACGAAGGCGTGGAGCGGCCGGCGGGCCCAGGGGACGTCGGTGAGCCTGTCCGGATCCAGTCCGAAGTCACGGTAGGCCTGTCCGAGGCGCACCCCACGGTAGTCCTGTCGGTCCAGGTCCCCGGGGGTCAGCTCGCCGGCGGCGGAACGGCTGCCCAGGCAGCTGAGCCCGAAGGGATTGGACTCCTCGCCCAGGAAGTCGACGACGAGCAGGTCCCGGTCGAGCGTGGCGCCTGATGCGCGCAGGAGCCGGGCAGCCTCGATGCCGCCGAGCACGCCGACGATGCCGTCGAAGCGCCCGCCCCCGTCGACCGTGTCCGTATGCGAACCGGTGACGATGGCCGGTGCAGAGGAGGACCGGCCCGCCATGCGTCCGACGATGTTGCCCGCGTGGTCGACGCTGACCTCGAGGCCGGCGTCCTGCATGCGTCGCATCGTCCAGTCCCGGGAGGCCCGGTAGGACTCGCTGAACACCTCCCGGGTCCACCCGGGACGGTCCGGATCCCGGAACCCGGCCAGGTCAGCGATCCCGGAGTCCAGGCGTTCCGCAGTCTCACTCACGGCAGTGGGGTGCATGTTTCTCCAGTCATTCGCGCAATCGTTTGCGTACTAGCGATATCTGGTCCCCAGGGCGTACCGTGGGATTTGTGGCCTACATCACACCAGTTATGGGGCGGTGGAGTCAACCCTCAGCCCGGAATTCGTGACCGAGATGCGAATCTCACGCAATCCTTTGCGTAGGATTCATCTCCATCTGATTCCCGTTGGACCGACGAGGCCACCGTTCCGGTGTCAGAGGACAGTCAACGGGACGCGTGTGTCGGTCCTGTTTCGATAGCGTGACCGTCACCGAACATCGTCGAGAGCGCTGCTCGTCGACCACGAAGGAGGACCGCATGCCAGAGTCCGAATCGCCGCGGAGGCGCCCGGTGACACTGGCGACGGTGGCGCGCCATGCCCGAGTCCACGTCTCCACTGCCTCACGGGCGCTGAGTGACACCCCCACTGGCGTCGGGGCGGAGACCGTCCGCAGGGTGCGCGAGCTTGCGGCAGCCCTGGGGTACCAGCGGGACGAACGGGCCGCGGGCCTGCGCACGGGCAGCTCCCGGCTCATCGGCGTTCTCGTGCCCCGGCTCACCGACCTCGGCTTGGCCACGATCTACGACAGCATCGACCTCGCGGCGGGTCAGGCTGGTTACGGGACTGTCGTGGCCAACACGCGCGACGACGCCGAGCACCGCAAGATTCGCATCGACGCGATGCTGTCCAGGGGGATCGACGGGATCATCATCGGCGACTCGCACCTCGGCGACACCGCGGCGCACGAGCTCCAGCAACGCGGCGTGCCCTACGTCCTCGTGATGCGCCGGCTCGAAGGGCACCCCTCGGTGACGACCGACGACTATCGGGGAGGCCAGCTCGCCGCCGAGCACCTCCTCCACCTGGGCCACCGGAGGGTGGGAGTCGTGGCCGGAGACCAGTTGGCCAGTACGGGCAGGGACAGGACTCTGGGATTCCGCAGGACCTTCGAGGCAGCCGGTTGTCCGGTCGCTGATCATTACGTGATCGACTCGGCGTTCAACACCGTCGACGGATTGCGCGCAGGAGCGATACTCCTGAGCCTCCCGGAACCTCCCACGGCCATCTTCGCGGTACATGACCTGATTGCCCTCGGTGTCATGGGCGCCATCCGAGAGGCGGGCCGGACGCTGGGAAGCGACGTCGCCCTGGTCGGCTTCAACAACCTCGACCTCGCCGCCACGCTGCCCGTGCCGCTCACCTCGGTGAGTTCCGACCTCGAGAGGATGGGCCGCCTGAGCTTCGACATGCTCATGAGCCGGATCCACGGAGACCCCGTGGAATCCGTCCTGCTCGAACCGTCCCTCCTCGCCAGGGCCTCGACCCTGGGCGCTTGAAGCAGAGGGCCTCGCCGGGGCCGGTAGCACCCCTCGACCGGTCGGGGCGGGAACGACGCCTGACCGTGAGACGGGCGAGGACCGTCTGCGCTTGTGGATAACTCCCGCCGGATCCACGGCCATGCCGAATGCTGAGGGGCATGGAAGTACACCGTGTCCGTGACGATCAGGCCACGCCCGGGTCGCCGTCAGAACAGGACATCATGGCCAAGACGGTCTTCACCATTCATGAGGCACGCGCGGCGGGGATGACCGACCACCAGCTGCGCGATCCCCGTCTGAAGTCGCCCACGCCGGGCATCCGGATCTGGGACGGATCGGAGCGGTCGTGGTTCGAATCGGTCCAGGCCATTGCCTCGCTGCCAGGGGACCACTACCTGAGCCACACGACGGCCGCCCGGTTGTGGGGAATCTGGCTGCCCCCGCACCTGGACCAGGACTGGCCCGTGCACGTGACCGGTCGGAAGGGAGCCACCGGGAACCGGCGCCGACCGGGCGTGGCCGGCCACAAGGCCGGGCTCGACCCGGAGGACACCACCGAGGCCGGGCCGTTCCGGCTGACAACACCGGAGCGGACCTGGCTCGACCTCGCAACGATGATCCGTGACCCGGACCAATTGGTCGAGGCCGGTGATGCGCTCCTGCAGCGTTCGGACGGGCCCTCCCGTCCTCCCGGCGTGCTGGGCAGGAACCCGCTCTCGTCCTTCGCCGCCCTCGACGCCGCCATGTCTCGCCGGCGCCGGACCAAGGGCATCACTGCTGCCCGGGCGGCGCGGGCCTTGCTGCGCGCGGGAGTCGACTCGCCGATGGAGACGAAGACCAGGATGATCATCCTCGATGCCGGCCTGCCGGAGCCGGTGGTCAACGAGTGGGTGTGGCTCTCGCCCACGCTGAGGCGCCGCCCGGACCTGCACTACGTCCAGTGGAAGATCGCCATCCAGTACGACGGCGAAGGTCATGCCGGACGCGGCCAGCTCAACAGCGACATTCACCGCGACGAGGACTTCACGGCCCACGAGTGGGCAGTCGTCCGAGCCGCCAGCGACATCTCCACGCGTGCCGGCCAGCGGCTCTTCCTCGACCGTCTCCGCCGGGCCATCGCCTCGCAGCGGAAACGCCTCGGCGTCTGAGACACGTGGGCGTCTGTCACACGTGGAGAGGGCGCGAACATCTGACGGGTCAACTGCCGGAAATCCAGGGTTACGATCACGATGCACGGTGACTGTACCGGCGTGTCTCACCCCGCGTCGTGATCGTGACCCTGGAGCGCGGGGTGTGCCCGTGGAGCGGGGCGTGACGTCAGGAGGGTCAGCGTGTTGGGGGGAGTGGAGCGGGGCGGCGGCTACTGCCGACGGGTCCGCAGCACCATCTCCAACTCGAAGCGCACGTCGGGGTCGTCGAGCTGCTCGCCGAACAGCTCGCGCAGCCGGGACAGCCGGTAGCCCACGGTCTGCGGGTGGATGCCCAGCTCCTCGGCCACGGGCACGCGCTGGCCCCAGTGGACCAGCCAGGACAGCAGGGTCTGTTCCATCACGGGCCGCTTGGCATCGGTCAGCTCGTCCAGCGGGGCCAGCCGCCGGGAGGCCAGTTCCGCCATCACCTCTGGCTCGGCGCCCAGGACCACCCGCCCCAGGTGATCGGAGGCGAACACCGGTGCGCCGCCGTCGTCGGGCTCCGGGACCGCCGCACGCTGGGCGGCGACCAGCCGGGCCATCCGGTGCGAGAGCGGGACCCTGTCCCACCGCGCCGGGGGGCCGATCACGGCCGCGGACCCCGCGAACACCTCCGCCACGCGGGAGCGCAGCCCGGCCACCTCGGGCGCCGCGAAGACCGCGGTGGCCTCGGACTCCCGCTCGACCACCAGCCCCGCGGTGCCCAGCCGGGTGCGCACGATGGCGGCCTGCTCCAGCGGCATCACCACGACGGCGATCCGGTCCGGCAACCGCCAGTCCGCCGCCGCGGCGAGCCGTCGCAGCTCGGCAGGCGGGGTGGTGCCGGCCAGCAGGGCGCCGACCAGGTCTGCACGGCGCAGCTCCAGGGCCCCGGCCCGGGAGGTCTGCTCGAAGGCATAGGCCTGCACGCTCACCGCGGACAGCTCGTCGATGTACGCCAGGATCGATTCGCCCAGGTCCACCACCACGGACATCTCCATGCCCTGTTCGGCACAGGCCTCGGACAACCCGCGGAACGTGATCCGCGCGCCCGTGCGGTAGGCGGCGAGCAGGACGTCCATGCTCCGGCCCTGGCGATACTCGCCCGCGCCGAGTGCCGCGACCAGTTCTCGGGAGTGCTCGTCCAGGGCGGGGGAGTCGCTCCCGGGCAGGGAGAGCAACTGCTCGAGGGCACCGTGCACCCCGAGGTAGAGCACCTCGTTGAACCGCTCGGTGCGGGTGATCGCGTAGGCGGGGATCTGGTCCGGGACGACGTCGATGATCTGCTGGGTGACCCGGTCGGCGGCGGGGGCGAGCCGGGCGCCCAGGTCGGCCGGCAGGGACCGCCACGGCGGGCTCAGTCGCCTCGTGCCGGGGGTGTGCTCGACGGCCGGCGCCGGGGGTCCGCCGGCGAGCGGGTGCGAAGAGCGGTCGTCCGGCTCATTGTTGTCGTGCGGGGATAGTTCCACGGCACCAATCGTACCCATGCGGTGCAGTAATCTATCTCCACGCTCTATAGACTGGAGCCATGGCCGGAAAGTCTTTGATCTCCCTACTCGCCTCGGCGATGACCACCCCGCGCTCGCCGCAGGACTTCCTCGCCCTGCTGGACCCGGTGCATTCCTCCCGGCAGCTGCGGGGCGTGGTCACCCGCGTGGACCGCTCCGTGCCCGGTTCGGCCACCATCTCCTTCCGCCCCGGCCCCGGCTGGAAGGCCCACCAGGCCGGACAGTGGGCGCGCATCGGGGTGGACGTCAACGGCGTGCGCCAGTGGCGGTCCTACTCCCTGTCCGCGGCGGCGGGGGCCGACCCGGAGATCACCGTGACGGACATCGGCAAGGTCTCCGGCACGCTCGTGCGTGACACCGAGCCCGGCGACGTGCTCTTCCTGGCCCGGCCCGAGGGCGACTTCACCCTCCCCGAGCACCCCCGACCGCTGCTGATGCTCACCGCGGGCTCCGGGCTGACCCCGGTGATGTCCATGATCCGCACCCTGGTGCCCCGCCGCCCGGACGCCGACGTGGTGCTCATCCACTCCGCCCGCACGCCCGGGACGTCCCTGTTCCGCGAGGAGCTGGCCGAGCTGGCCGACCAGTTCCCCGGTCTCCGCGTCCATCACCACGCCACCGCGGACGAGGGACGCCTGGACCTCAGCGGTCCCGACGCGCTGGACGAGCTGTGCCCGGACTGGCGCGAGCGGGCCGCCTACGCCTGTGGTCCCGGTGGATTCCTCGACGACGCCGAGGCCCTCTGGGCGGTCGAGTCCCGTGCCGCCGGGGCCGGCCCGGGTGCCATGGGACTGGCCGGCGCGGGCGGTCCTGCGGCCGGCGAGCTGAAGATCGAACGGTTCCGCGCCGACCTCGTCGTCGGAGAGCCCGGCGCCGGCGGACTGGTGGTCTTCGAGACCTCCGACGTCGAGGCCGACGCCGCCGGTGACGTGCCCCTGCTCGAGGTGGCCGAGGACGCCGGCATCCCCGCCCCGAGCGGTTGCCGCATGGGCATCTGCCACGCCTGCCTGGTGCCCCTGCGCTCCGGGCAGGTCACGGACCTGCGTACCGGTGAGGTCCACGGCGACCCCGGTGAACTCATCCAGACCTGCGTCAGCGCAGCCGCCGGACCCGTCAGCCTCGGCCTCTGACGCCCCCACGTTTTCCTCTCCCGACCCCTTAGGAGAATCATGACCCTGACCTCAGACCGCAAGAACACCAAGCTGCTGACCTCCGGCAAGCGCCCCGGCGCCGTCGCCGGCCCGGACACCCACAGCTGGGCGCCGGCCGACCCCACGGTCGACGAGACCGCCCACGCCGAGGGAACCGGCCGGCGTCGGGACCCGGAGGCAGGACGCACCACGGCCGCGACCGTGCGCCCAGGCTCCCTGGCCGCCACCGGTGGCCCGAGCGTGCGTCCGCCGGCCGCCGAGCACCTGACCGACGAGCAGGTGGCCGAACTCGGCCGGGAGCTCGACGCCGTCCGGGACGCAGTCCTGGCCGAGCGCGGTGCGACCGACGCCGCCTACATCCGCCGGGTGATCCGGCTGCAGCGCGGCCTCGAGGTCGCCGGCCGGGCCTGCCTGCTGGGTGCCGGCAACAAGGTGTCCTGGGTGGCCGGCACCGCCATGCTCACGTTCGCCAAGATCATCGAGAACATGGAGATCGGGCACAACGTGCTGCACGGCCAGTGGGACTGGATGCGCGACCCGGACATCCACTCGACCACGTGGGAGTGGGACTTCGTCACCCCGTCCACGTCCTGGCAGAACACCCACAACGACATGCACCACCGCTGGACCAACGTGATCGGCAAGGACCGGGACGTCGGCTACGGCGTGCTGCGCATGGACGCCGATGAGACCTGGGAGCCCAAGCACATCCTCAACCCGGTCATCAACGCCGGGCTGGCCCCCATCTTCGAGTGGGGCATCGCGTTCTACGACCTGGAGGTCCACAAGGTCCAGTCCGGGGAGAAGTCCTGGGCGGAACTGCGGCGGGACCTGAAGGTGGTCGGCCTCAAGGCGGCCCGGCAGTTCGCCAAGGACTACGCCGCCACCCCGATCGCCGCGCAGCTGGTGTCCGGCTCCGGGAAGCAGGCGCTGCTCGGCACGATCGTGGCCAACGGCCTGCGCAACATCTGGGCGCACTCGGTGATCTTCTGCGGGCACTTCCCCGAGGGCGCCGAGACCTTCACCGAGGAGATGGTGGAGGGGGAGACCCGCGGCGACTGGTACGTGCGCCAGATGATCGGCTCGTCCAACATCTCGGGGTCGAAGTTCATGCACTTCATGACCGGCAACCTCTCCCACCAGGTGGAGCACCACCTGTTCCCGGACCTGCCCTCCAACCGGTACGCCGAGGTGGCGGTCAAGGTCCGCGAGATCTGCGACCGCTACGGCCTGCCCTACAACACCGGGCCGCTGCACAAGCAGGTCGGCTCGGCCTGGGCCAAGGTGTTCCGGCTGGCGCTGCCGAACAAGAAGTAACCGCTCGGGTGGATTTGCCCGCTGGTGGGCGGAGTTACGATCACGACGGACGGTGGTTTCTCCGGCGTGTCTCACCGTGCAGCGTGATCGTAACTCCCGGGAGGGGCGGTGTGGAGCGTGACCGTCACTTCCGGGAGGGGCGGTTCGTAAGATGTCGTCCATGCTGACGCCCCCCGACCCCGTCCTGCCCGCTGGCTACACGCTGCGCCCGATGGAGTGGTCGGACCTGCCGGCGGTGCATGCCCTGGAGACCCGGCTGTTCCCACAGGACGCCTGGCCGCTGCACTTCTTCGAGGACGAGCTGAACGAGGCCGGTCCCCAGGAGGACGGCGGGACGCGCGACTACCGCGTGATCGAAGCGTCCGGCGAGGTGGGCGCCGAGGGGAGCTCCGGCGTCGTGGCGTACTGCGGGCTGATGTGCGTCCCGCCGCTGGCCGATGTCCAGACCATCGCCGTGGTGCCCGAGGCCGAGGGGCGGGGGCTGGGCACGGCGATGCTGCAGTGGATGGTGGCCGAGGCTGCCCGGCGCGGTGCGCGGGACGTGCTACTGGAGGTGCGGGCGGACAATCCGCGCGCACAGCAGCTCTACGTCCGCCACGGCTTCGAGCACATCCATACCCGCGCCGGTTACTACGCGGGCGGTTACGGCCTGCCGCCGGTGGACGCACTGATCATGCGGCGGCGGTTGCTACCGGCTGGCTGAACGTTACGGCGCGTTCCGTGTGACTGCCTGAGCCGCCGTTGTGGGTGCGCATTCCGAGTCGGGGCGCCCCTCACGTGTGACGCGTGCCCACCTTGAAGAAAGGGCCATGGCGTGGGTTCACCAGCACCGGGCCGTCAGACCGATGGTCGCCGTGCCGTCACCGCCGGGGTGGAACGTCACAGTCCGTTCGATCACCTGTGACCGCCCCATTGCCGTCACG
>JAPFFX010000190.1 GCA_026645375.1 Citricoccus sp. WCRC_4
CGATGCCATGACGGATCAGCCGGCCGGCAACGCCCTGGCCACGGGCTGCCGGGGCGGTGGCCACGCGTCCGATGGCCGGGGTGGTGCCGTGGACGTCCAGGACGCGGATCGTTCCCAGCACGTCGCCGCCCTCGTGGGCCCAGACGTGCACGGTGCCGTCCTGCAGGTCCCGGCCGTCGAGCTCGGGGTAGGGGCAGTCCTGCTCCACGACGAACACCTCGGTCCGCAGGCGCAGCAGGGGGTACAGCTCGGTGGCGGTGATCTGGCCGGCGTCGCGTGTCTCAAGCACAAGGGGCACCAGGCCAGCGTAGTCGCGTGCCCGGCCGGCCCGTACCCGGCCGGCATCGTGCTCAGCGCGGCAGCTCGGACAGCGCCGCGCGACAGGCCCGGAGGTTGCTGGCGAACTCATGGCGGTCAGCCGGCGGGATCGCCGCCAGCAGCTCGGACTCGAGCGCGGACACCGGTCCGCGCAGGGACTCCAGGACCGCGCGGCCCGCCTCCGTCAGGTAGAGGGGGATGCGGCGTCCGTTGGCGGCATCCTCGGCCCGGTGCACGTACCCCGCCTCGAGCAGGGGGGTCATCGTCTCGGCCATCGTCTGGGCCCGGACGAAGGAGCGACGCGCCAGTTCCGAGGACGTGATCCCCGGCCAGCGCGCCAGGACGGCCAGGGCGGTGTACTGGGCGGTGGTCAGTCCGGCCGCCTGCTGCGTCGCCTGCTCCAGCGGGGCGCGTAGCCCCAGCTCCAGCTGCTTGATGGTGTAGATGAACCATCCCTCGACCAGGTCCGGGGGCGCGGCGGCCGGCGAGTGGCTGTCCCGGTCCGGCTCGGTGTCCATTCCACTCCCTCGTCCGCACTGGCGGGACCCACCCGCACTGGGGGCCAACCTAGCACGCGGGTGGTCGGTGCCGGCGGCCGTGCAACCGGCGCGGCGAGCGGCACCCCGGTCGCCTCCCGGCCCCTCGCCCTGCGGGTCTGCCGCCCGCCCGTTCTTGACACATGTTTCAGGCTGCCTGAAACTTAGGCGCAGTGCCGGCATCAACGCCGGCCACCACGCACCGGCCGTGGACGACACGCGGAGGAGGCATTCATGGACGTACGCGAGAGCAGCACGCTCAGGACCACGATTGACGGGATCCCGGAGCTGGTGGGTCACACCTTCGGCCCGTCCTCGTGGTTCCAGGTGACCCAGGACGACGTCGACGCCTACGCGCAGGTGTCGAGGGATCACAACCCCATCCACGTCGACCCGGCGGCAGCGGCCCGGAGCCCCTTCGGACGCACGGTCGCACATGGCTACCTGACCCTGAGCCTGGTGGTGCCGCTGATGGCGGAGGTGTTCGAGGTGACCGACATGGGCACCGGCATGAACTACGGCCTGGACCGGCTGCGGTTCCCGGCTCCGGTGCCCGTGGGCGCCCGTATCCGCCTGCGGGGCGAGGTCCTGGATACCGCCCCCCTCAATGACGGCCAGCAGGTCACCGTGCGCGTCACCTTCGAGGTGGAGGGCTCGGCGAAGCCGGCCTGCGTGGCCGACCTGCTGCTGAGGTACTACGCGTGAACCCCTGCAGCGCCCTTGACCGAGCCGAGGAGGCCCCCGTGTACGAACCACGGATTGACCTGGAGTCCGTCGTCGCCATCGACACCCACGTGCACATCGAGGCCGATGCCTGTGGTCACGGGGCGCTGCCGAGTGAGCTGACGGAGGCGATGGACGCCTACTTCAAGCGCACCGGAGAACGTCCGGGCCTGGATGCCGTGGCCGACTACTACCGGGGGCTGTCCATGGCGGCAGTGGTCTTCACCGTGGACGCACGCACGGCCATGAAGACCATGCCGAACAGCAGCGAGGAGATCGCGCAGGGGGCCGCCCGGAACAATGACGTGCTGATCCCCTTCGGCAGCGTGGACCCGTGGCGCGGGCCGGCGGCCATCGAGGACGCCCGCCGCCTGCACGGTGACTTCGGCGTCCGCGGATTCAAGTTCCACCCGAGTGTCCAGGACTTCCTGCCCAGCGACCCGCAATTCGACCCACTCTTCACCGTCCTGGAAGAGCTCGGCGTGCCCTGCGTCTTCCACACCGGACAGACGGGCATCGGGGCCGGGATGCCCGGCGGGTACGGCATCCGGCTGTCCCTGTCCAACCCCATGCACCTGGACGACCTCGCCGCCCGGCACCCCGGTCTGAAGATCATCATGGCCCACCCCTCGGTGCCGTGGCAGGACGAGGCGATCGCCATCGCCACGCACAAGTCCAACACGTGGATCGACCTCTCGGGGTGGTCACCGAAGTACTTCGAGCCCAAGCTCGTCCGCGCGGCCCGGACGTACCTCCAGGACAAGGTCCTGTTCGGGTCGGACTACCCGGCCATCACGCCGGAGCGCTGGATGCGCGACTACCGGGACCTCCAGATGCCCGACGGTGCCACCCGGAAGATCCTCCGGGACAACGCGGTGGCATTGCTCGGTCTTGACTGACGCGCGACCGCGGTGACCGCGGGGGATCAGTCCTTGCGGTAGTTCTCCCGCGCGAAGGACGAGTACGGGGCGGGGTACACCGTTGCGCGGATCTGCACCTGGCGGTGGCGCTCCACCGCCGGCTTGGCGGAGTTCGGCTCCTCGCCCCACACCACGGTGACCTCGGTCCCGGGCTCGGCATGGGAGGCCTCGACGCTTGCCAGGGAGACGAAGACCTGCTCGCCGGTGATGTACCCGGCGTCGTGGGAGATGCCGACGTCGGCGCCCTCGGCCAGCACCCGGTCGACCTGGTAGACGCCGTACCGGGCCTTGGGGAAGTCGATGTACTTCGCCGGGGTTCCCGGTTCGTACAGCGAGCGCTGGGCCGCGGAGACGTCCTCAGCGTTCCACACCAGGGTGACCTTGGTGCGCTGCGGATCCTGCGCCAGGCGTTCGAGGGCGGCGCGCCCGATGAAGTCGTGGTCGAAGGCGACGGTGCGGCCGTAGCCGAGGTCGTAGGGGGTGAGGTAGTAGTCCTCGATGTCCTCGGAGGTGGCACTTCCGGCCAGCGATCCGGTCCGGGAGGCGGGTAGCCACTCCAGGTACTCGTCCATGCCCTGACCGGTGAAGATCGCCGGCAGCGGTGAGGGCACCCAGGCCGACTCGAGGTTGGCCGAGGAGTAGGCCTTGGCCCCGACGAGTACGAGGTCGAACTCGGCTCCCGCCTCGATCAGCGCCTCCCGAACGCGTTGGCCCTCGCTCCAGGGGCCGAAGAGCTCGAAACCGGGCTGGCCGGCCATGCCGTGGCGAAGCGAGCGGACCTCGACGCCGGCGATGGTGAACGTGGCCATGTGGAAGAACCTGGTCTTCGGCACGGGAGCGCCGGTGACCTTCTCCATGAGGTCCAGTGCCCGCGGGCCCTGGACCTCGTACCGGTAGAGGACGGGATCCTGGCCGGGGGTGCGCATCAGGGAATTGGCGTCGCGCTCGAAGGTGACGTCGTAATCACCGGTCTCGCCGATGTACTGGACCCAGTCGAGCACCATGAACCAGCCCACGAGGTCGAAACGGTCCTCCTCGAGGTGGAACAGGATGGCGTCGCCGATGAGATAGCCCTCGTGGTTGACGGCGATGAACTGCTTGGCCTTGTCCACGCCGAAGGTCGCGAAGCTGTTCACGCCGGTGTCGCTGAGCAGCCTGAGCGCATCGGGGCCGGAGATGAACAGGTCGGTCATGTGATGGGACTGATCGAGCAGGGCCACGGAGTCACGCCAGGCCAACTGCTCCGAGCGCCAATTGCTGAACTCCGGGGTGACGGGGAAGATCGTGGGCCGGGATTGCGCGTTGCGCAGCAGTTCCACGGGACTCCCGGCGCGGGCGATGGCCTCGGCGGCGGATTCGGTCTTCGCGGACTGCGGGGCGGAAACGGTCATGGCTGCTCCTGGGGGATGCGGGTCACGGGGTCGACCAGGTCGGTGCTGTGATCCATGTTACGTAGTCACGCGCATGTTCCTACAGGTTGGGGATAATGATTGCTTATGGACAGAACTTCGGGATTTAGTGGCGCGGGCGGCCTGTCGTGGACCTGAACCTGCTGCGCGTGTTCGTCGCGGTCTACGAGACGGGCAGCCTGACCACGGCGGCGCGCCGGCTCTTCGTCACCCAGCCGGCGGTGAGCCAGGCCCTGGGGCGGCTGCGCCGGGAACTCGATGATCCGCTGTTCGAGCGCGACGGCCGGACCATGCGTCCCACGCCGGTGGCCTCCACCGTGTTCCCGGCCTTCCGTGAGGCGCTGGTCGGCGTCGACCGCGCCGTGGACGAGGTGCGCGGTTTCGACCCGGCGCTCACGGAGCGCCGCTTCCGCATCGCCATGTCCGAGCTCGGGGAGGTCGGCTGGGTGCCGGCCATCCTGCGGGCCGTCCGGGCGCAGGCGCCCCGGGTGGGCGTCGATGTCGTGGCGATGGACGTCCAGGCGTTGCCGGAGTGGCTCTCCCGGGGTGCCGTCGACCTGGCCGTGACGCCCTCGCCGGTCGCGGGTGGCTTCCACCATGTGGCCCTGAAGTCCCAGGCGTACGGAGTGGCGATGTCCGCCGGCCACCCACTGGCCGCCACGTCGGTCTCCCTGGAGGACTACCTGGCCGCCGAGCACGTCACGGTGGGAAGTGATTCCGGTCTGCCCAACCTCGCGGCTGCGCTGGGCCGATTGGGCGTGACCATCCAGCCCAAGGTCACGGTGAACCACTTCACCTCCCTGCCGCCGCTGCTGGCGGGGGACCGGCGGCTGATCGCCACCGTCCCCGATTCGATCGCCTCGGGCTGGGCCGCCACCTGGCCACTCATCGTGCGGCCCCTGCCCTTTGAGATGCAGGCCGTGGACATCCGCCTCTACCGCCGGGCGACCACGCAGCAGACGGCGGCACTGGACTGGATCTTCGCCACCGTGGCCGCCGCGATCCAGGGGTCCACGGGGCAGTTCTTCGCGATCCACGGGGGCTGAACCGGCGGCCAGGGGGACGGGCCGCCCTTGACGCCTGTTTCAGGATGCCTGAAACTGCTGGTGGGATCCGTCACATGGGCGGGCGCCCTCCCTCGCGGTACAGGAGCGTTCGGATGTACGACAACTACGCAGTCCTCTGGAACCGGATAGCCCGACGTCGCCCGGAGAGGGCCGCGCTGCGGGCGGACGGGCAGTCCGTCAGCTACGAGGAGTTCGAGGCTCGAGCCGGGGCCGCCGCAACGGCACTGCGGGACCAGGGCCTGCGCGCCGGGGACCGGGTGGCGTTCTTCCTGCACAACACCGTCGAGTACCTCGTGCTCTTCTATGCCTGCCTCAAGCTCGAGGCCATCCCTGTGTCCATCAACTACCGTTACCGCGGTGCCGAGGTGGCCGCGTTGCTGGCGGTGGCCCGCCCCGCCGCGCTCGTCCACGCCCCGGGCACCGTTCCCGTCGTCCGGGACGCACTGGAGCGGGTCACCGGGACGGAGGCCTCACCACGGTTCGTGATCGAGGCCGGTGGCGGAAGTGCGGACCGGACACCGGTCCGGGAACCGGCGGTTCTTCCTCCCCGCGTGGCGCGCCTGGCCTATGAGGACCTGGTGACCGCAGTGCCGGCCCCGCTGCCCGACCCGGGCCGGGACGCCGAGGTCTACATCTTCACCGGCGGGACGACCGGCACTCCCAAGGCCGTGGTCTGGGGGATCGGAGACCTCCTGCACATCCAGCAGTCCTCGATCTACGGGCCGCTGGGACTGGAGTATCCCGCGGACGTGGAGGCCGCCGTCGCGGTGGCG
>JAPFFX010000291.1 GCA_026645375.1 Citricoccus sp. WCRC_4
GCCCGCCACCTTGCGGTGGCGGGCCCTCATGCTGTCTCAGGTCCGGGAGGGGGATGGGCGCGGGATCAGTCCGCGCTCACCGGCTCCTTCTCGAAGAGCTTGCTGGTCTCGTCCTGCCAGAGGGTGGTCTGGGGACGGAGGGTGTCCTCCACGGCACGGGCGTGGTGGCCGCAGAACAGCAACTCGCCGCCGCTCTGCAGGACTGCGCGGACGTAGGCCTGGGCTCCGCAACGGTCGCAACGGTCTGCGCCGGTGAGCACTGGCGGGTCCATCGTCGTGGCGGTCGTGGTGGTCATGATGGCCTCCTCATCTGATGCCCCTGCACCCCTGGTGCGGTCCTGCGGACCGTGGGGATTCGGTATCGCGTACACCTATGGAACCACCTCCGTCCCGTTTTTGTTCGTGGACGGGCCCCATTCGGGCCCGGTTTCGCTGATTGCGTACCGCCTGCCGTCCCCCCGCGGCCCGGTTCCGACGCTTCCCGGCGCCATGCCGATACCCTGAAGGACGACCATCGACCGTGAAGGAAGTCCATGTCCCGCAGCAGTGAGTACAACGCCCGGCACCTGTCCGTGCTGGAAGGCCTCGAGGCGGTGCGCAAGCGGCCCGGCATGTACATCGGCTCCACCGACTCGCGCGGACTGATGCACTGCCTGTGGGAGATCATCGACAACTCCGTGGACGAGGCCCTGGCCGGGTTCGGCCAGTCGATCGCCATCACGCTCCACGCCGGGGGCGCCGTCGAGGTCGAGGACAATGGACGCGGTATCCCGGTGGACATCGAGCCGCGGACCGGGCTGTCCGGGGTCGAGGTGGTCTTCACCAAGCTGCACGCCGGCGGCAAGTTCGGCGGTGGCTCCTACTCGGCCTCCGGCGGCCTGCACGGCGTGGGCGCCTCCGTGGTCAACGCGTTGTCCTCCCGGCTGGACGTCCAGGTCTTCCGAGGCGGCAAGATCCACCAGCTGTCCTTCCGCCGTGGCGAGCCGGGGCAGTTCCAGGACCCCGGCTCGGTGCACCGTCCGGACGCTCCCTTCACGCCCTCGGCCGACCAGTCGCCCATGGAGGTCGTCGGCAAGGCCAAGCGGGGCCAGACGGGCACCCGCGTCCGCTACTGGGCGGATGAGCAGATCTTCACGCCGGACGCGGCCTTCTCGTATGAGGACCTGCAGCAGCGCGCCCGCCAGACCGCCTACCTGGTCCCTGGACTGAAGATCACCCTGCGTGACGAGCGGCGCCTGCCCGGGACCGCGGGGGAGTCCGGTCCGGTCGAGGAGGTCTTCCACTACGACGGCGGCATCTCCGAATTCGTCGAGCACCTCTCCTCGGCCAGTCCGGTCACCGACGTGTGGCGGCTGCAGGGATCCGGCACCTTCTCCGAGCGCGTGCCGGTCCTCGGCGCGGACGGCCGGTCGACCATGCAGGACGTGGACCGCGAATGCGAGGTGGACATCGCCCTGCGCTGGGACGTGGGCTACGACACGACCTTCCGCTCCTTCGTCAACATCATCGCCACCCCGAAGGGCGGAACCCATCAGTCCGGATTCGACCAGGCCCTGCTGAAGGCCTTCCGCAAGATGGTGGAGGCCAACGCGCGCAAGCTGAAGGCGGGCAACGACAAGCTGGAGAAGGACGACGTGCTGGCCGGGCTCACGGCCGTGCTGACGGTCCGGCTGGCCGAACCGCAATTCGAGGGCCAGACCAAGGAGGTCCTGGGTACGCCGGCGGTGCGCCCGATCGTGGCGAAGGTGGTCGAGCAACAGCTCGGCGCGATCCTGCGCTCCTCGAAGAAGCACGAGAAGAACCAGGTCGCCGTGCTCCTGGAGAAGGTCGTCGCGGAGATGAAGTCCCGCGTCTCGGCCCGCACCCACAAGGAGAACCAGCGACGCAAGAACGCGCTGGAGAGCTCCTCCATGCCCGCCAAGCTCGCCGACTGCCGCACCACGGACGTGCGGTCCTCGGAACTGTTCATCGTGGAGGGCGACTCGGCCCTCGGAACGGCCAAGCTGGCCCGCTCCTCGGACTTCCAGGCGCTGTTCCCCATCCGCGGGAAGATCCTCAACGTGCAGAAGGCCTCCGTGGGGGACATGCTCTCGAACGCCGAGTGCGCAGCCCTGATCCAGGTGGTCGGCGGCGGTGCGGGACGCAGCTTCGACCTCTCGGCGGCCCGCTACGGCAAGGTCATCCTCATGACCGACGCCGACGTGGACGGCGCCCACATCCGCACCCTGCTGCTGACCCTGTTCTTCCGGTACATGCGCCCGATGGTGGAGGAGGGCCGGGTCTACGCCGCGGTGCCGCCGCTGCACCGCGTCGAGGTGATCCACTCCGGGTCGAAGGCCAACGAGGTGGTCTACACCTATTCGGAGAACGAACTGCACCGGCTGCTGGCTGACCTGCAGAAGGCCGGGAAGAACTACAAGGAACCCATCCAGCGGTACAAGGGGCTCGGCGAGATGGACGCGGACCAGCTGGCGGACACCACCATGGACCCGCGCCAGCGCATGTTGCGGCGGGTGACCATCCCGGAGGCCGAGGAGGCCCTGCAGCAGGCCGAGCACGTGTTCGACCTGCTGATGGGATCCAACGTGGCGCCCCGCAAGGACTTCATCATCTCCGGGGCGGACGACCTCGACCGCGAACGCATCGACGCATGATGATGGTTCGATGAGCGAGGACCGGGGGGACCAGCGGATGGACCCGGGGGATATCGCCCAGTCAGGCCCGGTCACCGGTCCGGCACCGCGCCGGCCGGTCGGCACGACGGCGGACCGGGGCCCAGCCATGGGCGCGGGCCTGGGCTCCGGTGACCTCCCGACGGGCCAGCCGGGCTATGACGCCCTGGCCGAACTCTACGACCGGAGGTTCCCGGGCCCCTGGGAACGACCCCTGGACCGGCACTCCCTGGATGCCTTCGCCGATGCGCTGCCTCGCGGCGGAACCATCCTCGACCTCGGCTGCGGAACCGGGCACGTCACGGTGGAGCTGGCCTTCCGGGGCTTCCGGACGATCGGCGTGGACCCGTCCGAGCGGATGCTGGAGATCGCCCGCAAGCGTTATCCGAGCCGGACCTGGATACCGGGGGACGCGCACTTCCCGGCCGAGTCCCCGCAGGTGCGTGCGGCCGGGCCCGTCGCCGGGATCGTGGCCCGCTTCAGCCTGATCCACGTCCCACCCGGGGAGGTTCCCGGGGTCCTGGCGTCCTGGTCCGCGCACACCGAGCCCGGTTGCCGGGTCCTGGTGGTCTTCCAGTGCCTGCTCGAACCGGAACTGGAGGCCCAGGAGTTCGACCACGTGGTGGCCCCGGCCTGGCGGTGGAATCCCTCGGCGCTGGCCAGGGCCCTCGACGCGGCCGGATTCGCGGAGACCTGGCGGGTCATCGTCTGCCCCGACGAGGGCCACCCCTACCCGGAATGCCACCTGAGCGCCGTCCGGCGCTGACCGAACACGGAGGTTCCGGACCGGCCGGCTCCGGCCAGCCGGTCCGGACCCCGATCCGGCCCCCACGTCGTGGCCCTGATCAGGCCACGCGGTAGTGGGCGGCCAGCAGACGCAGTCCCTCATCGACCGTCACGGCCGGTTCCCAGCCCAGTACCTGCCGGGTGCGGCGCTGGTCGAACCAGTGGGCGGTGGAGAGCTGCTCGGCGAGGAACGCGGTCAACGGTGGCTCATCACCGTCGGCGCCGAGGCCACCGGCGTCCCAGACCCGTTCGATGACGGCGCCCGCCGCCCGGGCCAGGCCGGCCGGCAGGCGAAGCCGCGGCTCGGGGGCGCCCCCGGCGACGGCCAGTCCGCGGATCAGCTCTCCGACGGGTCGCGGCTCCCCGTTGGTGACCACGAGCGCCTCACCGTGGACTCGGTCCACCGCGTCCACGGCGGCCACCACGGCGGCCACGGCGTTGTCCGTGTACAGCGTGTCGACCAGGGCGGCCGACGGGCCCAGCAGCGGCATCCGTCCGGCCCGGGACCGTTCCACGATCCGCTCGGTCAGCTGGGTGTCGCCCGGGCCCCACATCAGGTGTGGGCGCAGCACGAGCACGCGGAAGTCCGGCGCGTCGGCCGCCAGGGCCAGGAGCTCGCCCACGGCCTTGGTCCGGGCGTAGTGTCCCCGAGCGCGCTCCGGGTCGGCGGGGCCGGCACCCTCCCCGACGATCGACGTGCCCGCATGGGCGACCGAGGGAGAGGAGATGTGCACGACGCGCTCCACGCCGCAGGCGCGGGCGGTCTCGAGGACCGTGCCCGTCCCGGCGACGTTGACCGCCTCGTACTGGGCCGCGGGACCGGAGACCGAGACCTTGGCGGCGACGTGCACGAGGGTGTCCCGGCCGGCCATGGCGCCGGCGACGGCTCCGGGATCGGTGACCGACCCCGTGACGTCCCGTGCACCCACCACGCCGGAGGGGCGGCGTTGCAGGGTCACGACGTCGTCCCCGTCAGCCACCAAGCGTCGCGCCACCCCGGCCCCGAGCAGTCCGGAGGCCCCGGTCACCAGCACGCGGCGGTTCACGGAGCGTGCACCCGCCCACCGGCCAACACGCCATCCGCCCAGCGGGCCAGGCGGGTGCGGTCGACCTTGGAGTTGTGACGGATGTCCACGGGGACGCGGTCGGTGACCAGGACGGCTGCCACCGGTACCGGCAGCGCGGCCTCGCGCACGGCCGCAGTCAGGCCCGTGGGGGCCAGCCCCGTCCGGATCCGGCGTCCGCCCGGGCTCCCGGCGGCCTCCACGACGGCGACCACGGCCTGGGTGCCCTGCGGACCGACGCCGACGATGGCGGAACGGAGCACGGCATCGAGGGCATCGATCCGGGCCTCCGGCCCGCCGGGGGCCACCGGGCCGGCCGGCGTGGTCACCACGTGCTGGAGCCGACCCTCGATCCAGAGCCGTCCCTCGGCGTCGAGGTGCCCCACGTCCTGGGTGCGGTGCCACTGCAGGCCGTCACGGGCGTCCCGCCGGCTGAGCGCATCAGTGAGCCACAACCGGTCGTAGCCGGCCTTCTGGTGCGGTGCCGAGACCACGACCTCGCCGAGCCGCCCTGCCGCGGGCGGTCCCTCCAGCAGTTCGTCCGCCGCGGAGCCGTCGTCCCGCAGTGGGGCGATGGCGATGCGCACCGGGCCCACCGGGCGGCCCACGCACACGCCGTCCTCCGTTCCGCCCGCGGTCGGATCGGCCAGGTGCTCGATGGTGGGACGGTCGATGTCGGCGAGCAGCAGGGCCTCGGTCATGCCGTACGGGGAGTGGATCTCGGCCGCCGGGAAGATCCGGGCGACCTGCGCCACCAGGTGCGGGTGCACCGGCGCGCCGGCGGACAGCACCAGGTCGACACGGCCCAGCACGCACCGCTGGTCCGGGCTGAGCCGGTCCGCCGTGGCGACCACGTTGCGCAGGGCCGCCGGTGAGGCGAACAGGATCGTCGCCCGGCCCGCCGCTGCGGCCTCGGCCACCGCCGTGGCGGTGAGCGTGGCCGGCCGGGTGACCGACATGTCCGGGGTGATGGAGGTGGCGCCGATGGCCGGCCCCAACAGGGCGAAGGGGGCGAACCCGGCGAGCAGGCTGGATCCCGGTCGGACGTCGAACACGTCGCGCAGCAGGGCGGCGAGGGCGGACAGCCGGCCGTGGGTGTACACCACGCCCTTGGCCGGTCCCGTGGACCCCGAGGTGTAGAGGATCGCGGCCGGGTCCTGGGCGGCCGGCTCGTGGACGGGTCCGGCGTCGCCGTCGGCGTAGCGATGTCCCGCGTGCGCGGCGGCCATCCGGTACAGGCTGTCCTCGACACCCAGCGCCGCGGCCAGCGGGGCGGACAGGGTCGACACGGAGATCCGGCGGCCCGGCCAGCCCTGGGCGCGGGCCACGGTGAGCCCGGGCGCCATCCCGACGACCCAGTCCGGCCGGGCCGCGCGGACGGCGCGGGTCATGCCCGTGACGCCCAGGCCGGCGTCGGCCACGACCACGACGGCACCGATCCGCAGGCACGCGTAGAGGGCCGCGGTGAGGTCGAGGCCGGGGGTGACCATCATCGACACCCGATCTCCCGGCCTCACGCCGAGACGCACGAGCCCCACGGCCATGGCGTCGACCACGCCGGCCAGCCGGCTCCAGCTCACCGGGGGCCGGGAGGGACCGGCCATGTCCACCAGCGCCGTGGTCGGTTCCCCGCGCCAGGCGTCGAGGAAGGACCACAGCGGGCGGTGGTCGC
>JAPFFX010000197.1 GCA_026645375.1 Citricoccus sp. WCRC_4
GAGCTGGTCAAGGTCGCCGCGAACGCGTTCCTGGCCACGAAGATCTCCTTCATCAACGCCTTCTCCGAGATCACCGAGACCGTGGGCGGGGACATCGGCACCCTGGCCGACGCGATCGGCCACGACCCCAGGATCGGCCGGCGCTTCCTCAACGCCGGGGTCGGGTTCGGCGGGGGCTGCCTGCCCAAGGACATCCGCGCCCTGCAGGCCAGGGTCTCCGAGCTCGGCCTGGACCGCACCATGCGCTTCCTGGCCGAGATGGACGACATCAACCTGCGCCGCCGCGACAAGGTCGTGGACCTGGCCGTCCAGGTCCTCTCCCACTCCCGGGACGGGATCGCCCGCCGGGCGCCCAACGGCGGGGCCGGGCACACCCCGGACCCGGTCTCCGTCCAGGTCCTCAACGGGGCCAGGATCGCGATCCTCGGGGTCACCTTCAAGCCCGACTCCGACGACGTGCGCGACTCCCCCGCCCTGGACGTGGCCAACCGGCTCTACACCGCCGGGGCCGACGTGGCGGTCTACGACCCGAAGGGCAACGCCAACGCCGCCGCCCGGTTCCCCCGCCTGGACTACGTGGACACCTGCCAGGCCGCCCTCACCGGAGCCGACCTGGTCATCCTGCTCACCGAATGGGACGAATTCAAGACCCTCGACCCCCACCACGTCGCCACCCTCGTCAACCGCAAGAACATCATCGACGCCCGCAACGTCCTCGACCCCTGCCCCTGGCAGCACGCCGGCTTCACCCACGCCGCCCTCGGCCACCGCTTCGACCCCGCACAGTGATCCCCGAGCGCTGACCCCCACACAGCCACCCCTGCGCCGCCGGCCCGGCTCAGTCACCCCGGCTCAGTCACCCCGGGCGAAATGATCCCAACCGCCCTGGTCCGGATCCTGCCCCGGGCCCTTCCGCGGCCCCTCCGCGGGGCCGACCGCCGCTTCGGCCCCACGACCCTCCCCGCCGCCGTCGGGCACACCCCCGGGCGCCAGCCGGCCGACGCGGCGGAAGCCGTGCGGGGGCCGGGCACCCGCCGGCAGGACGGCGAGCAGTCCGTAGTCCTCTCCCCCGGCCGCCACCCAGTCGTGGGCGTCCCGGCCCAGTGCCCGCGCCAGGGGTTCCAGCACGCCGGCGTCTGACCGCACCCAGTCCGGATCCAGCTCGACGCGACGGCCGTTCACCAGCGCCAACCGGCCGGCGTCCTTGGCCACGCCGTCCGAGACGTCCATCATCGCCAGGGCCCCGGCATCGGCGGCGCGCCGCCCCGCTCCGAGCACGGGGCGCGGCCGCAACTGGGCCGCCGCGGCCAGGGCGGCCAGCCGCCGGACCCCGGGATCGGCCCGCCGAAGGCGGTCGAGGAGCTCGTCCCGGGAGGTGTCCAGCACCGCGAGCCCGGCGGCGGCCCAGCCGGCCCGACCGCACAGTACGAGGTCCACGGGGTCCGACGCGGGCACCTCGGGCGTCATCGTGCGCCGGACCGCGGGACGGCCGCCGAGGTCTCCGGTGGCCGTGATGGCCAGGGTGATCCGGTCGTCCGAGCCCAGGTCCCCGCCCACGACCCGGCACCGCCGGGCCCCCAGGTGCCTCACGGCGCCGGCGATCCCGGCGGCGAGGCCGTCGGTCCAGGACACTCCCGTGGCGTGCGGCATGGTCAGGGCCAGCAGCAGCCCCGTGGCGTCCGCACCCATCGCGTTCATGTCCGAGAGGTTCTGGGCCGCCGCCTTCCAGCCGATGGAGTACCCCCCGGTGAAACCGTGGGCGTGGTCCCCGGCCCCTGCGCGGGATGCTCCACAGGAGACGGCCGGCCAGTCCAGGCGGAAGTCCCGGTCCTGCGCCATGGCGTCGGTGGAGATGACGAACCGTCCGTCCGGAGCGGCCACCACCGCGGCGTCGTCGCCGGGACCCACCGTGCCCTCGGGCCAGTCCCCCGCGGCCGGCAGGGCGGCGAAGCGTCGGTTCAGGATGCGCAGGATCCCGGCCTCGCCGAGGCCGCCGACGGTTCGGCCCGGCATGCTGCCCTGCGGCCGCGTCTGCTGACCGGTGCTCAATGCCGTCCGCTGGCCGCCGCCAGCGCCTCCCGGAACCGCCCGTAGCGGTTGATCTCCTGGCGCACCGGTTCCGCGATCCGCTGGGTGGCGACGTCGGCGATCCCCGCGCGCAGCCGGCGTCGGGCCCGCTGGGCTCGGGACCGGGCACCCAGGCGCACCAGCGGTGCCGCGAGCAGGGCCAGCAGGATGCCGAAGGCCAGCCCGCCGGCCGCCATCAGGGTGGGGATGGGGAACCCCTCCACGTCCGGGGCGGGCGGCAGGTCGAACTGGAGGTAGGCGGCCAGGGCCAGGATCCCGAGCCAGGCCAGCCCGGCCACGGCCGCCAGCAGGGCGAGCCACTGCAGGACATTGACGAGGTGCCACCACCAGGAGGGGGCGCCGGCCCTGAGGTCGGTGGAGGTGATGGCCTGGTCGAGCTCATCGGGCAGGTGCTCCGCGTGGCTGCGGGCGGCCCGGCGGATCGAGGACCGCCAGGAGTCCGGTGCACCCTCGCTGGCCGAGTCGGCGAAGGCACGGATCGCCCCGTCCGCCTGGGCCCGCTGGGCAGGGCTCCGCTCGGGCAGGGACGTGCGGTGCAGACGGGGATCGTCGGCGCCGGCCACGGCCCCCAAGGCGGCACCCTCGCCGCGGCGCAGGCCCAGCCGGCGCAACGGGTCCTGGCGCACGCGGGCCATCCAGCGCACCACGGGCCAGCCGGTGCGCCGGCCCCCCTCGAGCCGGTAGGACTGGGCGACGGCCCGGACCACGGTGGGGGCTCCCGAGGCCTCGGCCAGGGCATCCACGAGCCGGGACTCGGCACCCTTGCCGACGCCGGCCGGCACGCCTCCGGCGTCCTCGGAACCCAGGGCGCGGGCGGCGGTCCGCACGTCGGACAGCAGTCGTTCGGTGGCGGCCGAGCGCTGGGCGGCCACCTCGGCGATGGCGGTGCGGACGGCGTCGACACCGAAGCCCGTGGTGGCCGAGGCCGGGTGGACGGGGACGCGGACCAGCCCGTCCCGGGCCAGCAGGTCCTTCAGCGAGGACACGACCCTCTCGACGTCCGGACCGGCGAGGCGGTCCACCTGGTTGAGCACCACGAGGGTGACGGCCCGGTGTGCGGCCAGGGGTTCGAGGAACTCCCGGTGCAGCGCGGCGTCGGCGTACTTCTGCGGATCCACCACCCAGACCAGCACGTCCACCTGGCCCACGAGCCGCTGGACGGTCCTGCGGTGCCCGGCCGCGATCGAGTCGAAGTCCGGCAGGTCGAGGAGGATCAGCCCACCCGACTCCCGCCGCCTTCCCCACCACGTGGTCAGGTCGGTCCCGGCGGCCGGCCCGTCCAGGACGTGGCGCTGGTTCACCTCGAGCCAGTCGAGCAGCGGTCCGGCACCCTCGGCACCCCACACCGCGGCCATCGGCTCCGAGGTGGTCGGCCGGGTGGCCGCGGCCCGGGCCAGGGGGTGGCCCGTGACGGCATTGAACAGGCTGGACTTGCCCGAGCCGGTGGCGCCGAAGAAGCCGACGACCGTGTGGTCCGCGGAGAGCCGGCGGCGCTGGCCGGCGTGGTCCACCACCTGGCGGGCAGCCGCGAGCGCCTGGTCGGGCAGCCGACCCTCCCCCAGGTCCGTGGCCGTTCCCAGCGCGGCCAGCTTGCGGTCCAGGGGTGTTCCGTCCCGGGGCCCCGGTGCGCCTCGGAGGTCCTGTCCGTCCCGGCTCATGCCCCGGTCCTCCCGGTCACGGAGGCGCCCGAGTCACCGAGCCGGCGCAGTCCGGGGACCAGCCCCCGCAGCTGCCCCGTCTCCTCTTCCTCGCGGACCTCGTCCAGCAGGATGGTGAAGCGCCGGGCGTCCCGGACCAGCAGGTCGCTGACCCGCTGCGTCAGGTTCTGCTGTGAGCGCCGCGCCAGACGGCGCACGGCGTCCTCACCGAAGATCGACTCCAGCAGCTTCTGGGCCACCACGGCGGTGCCGCCGGCGATCCCGACCTCGATGCCGAGCAGCCCTCCGGTGGAGGCGAAGGACACGATCATCAGGGTCACCGCCACTCCGTTCACGCCCAGGGCGGTCACGCGGGCCATGGTGCGCTTGCCCGCCCCCTCGTCCTCGATGAGCCGGATCAGGTCCTGCTGCCAACCGCGGATCTCGGCGGCGGCCCGGTCCGGGAAGTCCTCCGGTACCCGGGACAGGTCCCGGCCCTCGAGCAGGCCCCGGCCGGCGGCGTCCTGGCGCCAGCGGTCCTCGGACTCCTCCGCGGCGGCGGCCACCTGTTCCACGAGCACGGCGTGCAGTCCGGTCTCGATGGCTGTCTCGACCTCCTCGGCCGGCGCGGGCCGGCCGGTGAGGAAGGCGGTGATCCGGTCCCTCAGCCGCCCGATGCCGGACTCCAGTGACCGGAAGAATTCGCCCGTGCCCACGAAGTCCTGCCAGCGGCTGAGCACCTCACCGCGCAGCAGGGTGCCGTCGTGGGTGGCGGCCAGCACCCCCTCCCGGGCCTCTCCGTAGGCCGATTCGACGACCCCGGTCAGTCGT
The DNA here is from genome assembly GCA_026645375.1 of Citricoccus sp. WCRC_4. Lineage (GTDB taxonomy): Bacteria > Actinomycetota > Actinomycetes > Actinomycetales > Micrococcaceae > Citricoccus. The sequence continues at coordinate 4,557 of JAPFFX010000197.1, forward strand.
GCGGCCGCCTGGCGCTGGTCGTCCTCGGCCCGGGCGATGCCCTCGGCCTTGTCCGCGAGCTGCCGGACCACCCCGTTGAGGGTACGGCGGGCCACCTCGGACCGGGAGCCGGCGTCATGGGCGATGGTGGCCAGCCACTGCTGGAGCGGGGCCACGGTACCGGCCGGCAGCATGCCGTCCGGGTCCAGTGGCGATTCGGTGACGACGAACAGCTCGGCCCCGCCCAGACCACGCCGGCCCAGCAGCGCGGACAGGTCGGCGGCCACCTCGTCCTCGACTCCGGACGGCACCCGGTCCAGGACGACGGCGACGGTGATGTCCCGGGCGGCAGCGTCCAGCAGCAGCTCCCACGGCACGGCGTCGGCGTAGCGGTTGGCGGTGGTGACGAAGATCCACAGGTCCGCCGCCGAGAGCAATTGGGCGGCCAGCCGTCGGTTCTCGTCGGCGATCGAATCGATGTCCGGGGCGTCCAACAGGGCCAGTCCATGGGGCAGCTGCGGTTCGGCGACCATCGCGAGGGTGTCCGTGGCGCGGGGGTCCGGGTCCACGCCGGCCCGCTCCGCCGGCAGGTGCGCGCCGGGATCGGCGCGGTGGCCGATGGTGCGGGAGAGGCCGGGCAGCACTCGGGCGGTGGTGAACCACTCCACGTCGTCCGGGTGGTGCAGCAGGATCGGCTGCCGCGTGGTGGGGCGGATGGCCCCGGCGCGGGTGACGGGGTGGCCCACCAGGGCATTGACCAGGGTTGACTTCCCGGCCCCGGTGGATCCCCCGACGACGGCCAGCAGCGGGGCGTCGAGGCTGCGGTAGCGCGGCAGGACGTAGTCGTCGAGCTGGCCGACGGCGGCCCGGCGGACGCCCTCCGTGTCCGCGGCCCCGTCGATGGCCAGCGGGAGGCGGGCTGCCTCCAGTTCCGTCCGGAGCCGGCCGAGGAGGTCCACGGCCTCGGCCGCGATCCGGGGGGCCGCGTCCAGGGGACCGGGCGCCGCGGGGACCGATGCCTCCGCCGCGGCCGATGCGTCCGGCGGGCCTCCGCCCGGGGATCCGGCCAGTGGCTCGTCCGGGGAGCCGGCGTCGGGGGCTCCTGACGGGAAGGGTGTGCTCACCACCCCATCATGACACCCGGGGCGATGGTGCCGGGGAACACAAGAGGCCCGGTCCTGGTGGACCGGGCCTCGTGCTCGTGGTGACCCCAGCGGGATTCGAACCCGCGTTACCGCCGTGAGAGGGCGGCGTACTAGGCCGCTATACGATGGGGCCGTCACCGTTGTCCGTCGAGTCCCGCCTGACTGGGCGTTCCTCTCCGGGCAACCCCAGAAGTATTTCATACTCTGGGGGCTTTCACCAAATCGGTGAAATCCGCTGGGGTACCAGGACTCGAACCTAGAATGACGGTACCAGAAACCGTTGTGTTGCCAATTACACCATACCCCAATGGCTGTCAAGTGAATGATCCGGTCTCCCGGGATTCCCTTGGGCCATCCGCACCAGGTCTCCCTGGCACGGGTGTTTACTATACCGGCGATCGGCGCCGATGACAAAACGGCGCCGGGGTGGCCTCCGTCACCCCTGCCGGCCCCGGGCTACCCGGCGTCCGTGGTGCCGGCGGCCTGCTCGGCGGCGAACCGGTCCAGGCGTGCCAGGGCGGAGTCCCGGCCCAGGATCTCGAGGGACTCGAACAGGGGCGGCGAGACCTTCTTCCCGGACACGGCGGTACGCACCGGCCCGAAGGCCTGGCGCGGCTTGAGGCCGAGCCCGTCGATCAGCTCGCGCCGCAGGGCGGCCTCGATGGCCTCGGTCCTCCAGTCACCGTCCTCGATCCCGGCCAGTCCGCGTCGCGCGGCGGCCAGGGCGCCGGCCAGGTCGGCGGGCATGCCCTTGAGGGCACCGTCCGCCGTCCTGATCTCGGCGTCGGGCTGGAAGAGGAAGGCCAGCATGTCCACGGCCTCGCCCAGCAGGGCCACGCGCTCCTGCACCAGCGGGGCAGCGGCGTCGAGGACCTGGCCCTCGCGCGGAGTGAGCGGATCGGACACGAGGCCGGCCTGCTGCAGGTAGGGCACCAACCGGTCGCGGAAGTCCTGGCCGTCCAGCATCCGGACGTGGGTCCCGTTGATCGCGGTGGCCTTCTTCTCGTCGAAGCGCGCCGGGTTGGCCAGCACGTCGTGCACGTCGAAGTGCTGAACGAACTGCTCGCGGGTGAAGATGTCCTCGTCCGCCGAGAGCGACCAGCCCAGCAACGCCAGGTAGTTGACCAGGCCCTCGGGGATGAAACCGTGCTCGCGGTGCAGGAACAGGTTGGACTGCGGATCCCGCTTGGACAGCTTCTTGTTGCCCTCCCCCATCACGTACGGCAGGTGGCCGAACTCGGGCATGTACCTCGCCACCCCGATGGCGTGCAGGGCCCGGTAGAGCGCGATCTGCCGCGGCGTGGAGGACAGCAGGTCCTCGCCGCGCAGCACGTGCGTGATCTCCATCAGGGCATCGTCCAGGGGGTTGACCAGGGTGTACAGCGGGGAACCGTCCGGGCGCACCACCACGAAGTCCGGCACCGAGCCGGCCTGGAAGGTGATCTCACCGCGCACCGTGTCCGTGAAGGTGATGTCCTCGTCCGGCATGCGCAGGCGCAGCGCGGGCCGGCGAGCCTCGGCGCGGAACGCCGCCACCTGCTCGGGGGTCAGGTCACGGTCATAACCGTCGTAGCCGAGCTTGGGGTCCCGGCCCGCGGCACGGTGGCGGGCCTCGATCTCCTCCGGCGAGGAGAAGCTCTCGTAGATGTACCCGGCATCCTTGAGCCGGGCGATCACGTCCTGGTAGATCTGGCCGCGCTGGGACTGGCGGTAGGGCGCATGCGGACCGCCGACCTCCACGCCCTCGTCCCAGTCGATGCCGAGCCAGGACATGGCCTCCAACAGCTGCTGGTAGCTCTCCTCGGAGTCCCGCTTGGCGTCGGTGTCCTCGATGCGGAACACCATGGTGCCACCGGTGTGACGGGCCCAGCCCCAGTTGAACAGGGCCGTCCGGATCAGCCCGACGTGCGGGGTACCGGTCGGTGAGGGGCAGAACCGGACCCGGACGGGGGCATCTGCGGGGACGGCGGGGATGTCTGTGGGGGCGGCAAGGGGCGCGCTGGGAACGGACTCAGTCATGATGGCGCAAGTCTAGCGGCGCGCCTGTCCGGCGCGGTCTCCCCCGCCCCGCCCCGGCCTCCGTGTCCGCCCCGCCGCGGAGGTCAGCGCCGGTAGACGGTGGCGAGGGTGCCGATGCCCTCGATCGTCGCCTCGGTGCGCTGGCCAGCCTCGACGGTCCCCACGCCGGCCGGTGTGCCGGTGAGGATGACGTCGCCGGGCAGCAGGGTGAAGGCCTCCGAGACGGCGGCGACGATCTCCCGGACGCCGAACACCATGTCCGCCGTGGTGCCGTCCTGCACCGTCCGTCCGTCCAGGTCCATGGTGATCCGCAGGTCCTCGGTCTGCGAGCTCGTCAGGCCCGTCTCGATCCACGGGCCCAGCGGGCAGGCACCGTCGAACCCCTTGGCCCGTGCCCACTGCAGGTCGGACTTCTGCGCGTCCCGCGCGGTGAGGTCGTTGGCCACCGTGTAGCCGAACACCACGTCGTCCACGCGGTCGACCGGGACGTCCTTGCAGATCGTGCCGATGACCACGGCAAGCTCCGCCTCGTAGGAGACCTGCTCGGACCATGAGGGCAGGGTCACCGGTTCGCCCGGGCCGACGACGGAGGTGTTGGGCTTGAGGAAGAACTGCACCCGGTCCGGGACGGCGTTGCCCAGTTCGGCGGCGTGGTCCGCCCAGTTGCGTCCCACGCCCACCACCTTGGAGCGCGGGATGATCGGGGCCACGAGCCGCACGTCCTCGAGTCGATGCGTGCTGGAGGTCGGCTGGATGCCCTGGAAGAAGGGGTCACCGTGCAGCTCGGTCACGGTGAGCTCCGCGGCGGGGGCATCCGGCTCCCCCTCGACGATTCCGTACAGGGGCTCGGCAGTGGCGACGAAACGGGCGATACGCATGGACACCACCCTAATGGCCGCGGGACACGGGTCCCCTCTCGGTCCGTGTCCGGCGTCGACGGCCTCGCGAGTGCCGGCCCGGCCGGGGTCAGGCCAACCGGTGGAGCCAGCCATGGCGGTCCTCGCCGTGGCCGGTCTGCAGTTCCAGCAGCTCGCGCCGGATGTCCAGCGCCACCGAATCGCCCGCGGTGACCGCCGGGGAGTCGAAGTGCTCCTCACCGTCCACCAGGCGGCCGATCGGGGTGATGACGGCGGCCGTGCCGCAGGCGAACACCTCGGTGATCTCGCCGCTGGCCACCCCGTCGCGCCACTCCTGGAGGGTGATGCGCCGCTCGACGACGTCGAGCCCGCGGTCCCGGCCCAGTTGCAGCACGGAGGATCGCGTGACGCCCTCCAGGATGGTCCCGGTGAGCTCGGGCGTGACGAGGGAGCCGTCCTTGAAGACGAAGAACACGTTCATGCCGCCCAGTTCCTCCACGGCGTTGTCCCGGACGGGGTCGAGGAAGAGGACCTGGTCGCAGCCCTGGGCCGACGCCTCGAGTTGGGCGGCCAGCGATGCGGCGTAGTTGCCGCCGAACTTGGCCGCACCAGTGCCGCCGTGACCGGCGCGGGCGTACTCCCGCGACACCCAGATGGAGACGGGCTTGAGCTCGCCCCCGAAGTAGTTCCCGGCCGGGGAGGCGATGACCTTGTAGGCGATCTCGTGGGCCGGCCGTACTCCGAGGAATGCCTCGGAGGCGTACATGAACGGCCGCAGGTACAGCGACTGCCCCTCGCCGTCCGGCACCCAGCCGATGTCCGTGGACACCAGCAGGCGCAGCGACTCGAGGAAGTCCTCCTCCGGCAGTTCCGGCAGGGCCAGCCGGCGCGCGGAACGGTTCAGCCGTGCCGCGTTGGCCCGGGGACGGAACGTCCACACGGTGCCGTCCGGATGGCGGTAGGCCTTCAGGCCCTCGAAGATCTCCTGGGCGTAGTGGAGGACGGCCGTGGCCGGGGAGAGGCTCAGCGGCCCGAACGGCTCGATCCGCGCGTCGTGCCAGGTCCCGCCGCTGTGCTGCCCGTCGCCGCCCCAGGTCCAGTCGATGGAGACCATGTGGTCGGTGAAGTGCTGCCCGAAGCCCGGATCCGCCAGGATCTCCCGGCGCCTCTCCTCGGAGACGGGCGAGGACTGGGGATGGACGGCGAATTCCATGGACACGACGGATTCCTTCTCTCGTAGTACCCCGGGTGCCACGCAGGCCGACGCCGGCCGCGCCCAGGGCGTTGCTTCGCGGACCCGGTGGCCAGCGGGTCCGCTGATGCGCCGGGAAGGTGCATCCATCATATGACCTGCCCGGAGGGCAGCTCGGACGCGGGACGCGTCGCCGCGGCTCAGACGGCGGCGGCGATGGCGTCACCGACCTGCGCCGTGGTGCGCGGGCCGGACTGCGGGGTGCCGGACTGGCCGCGGGCGGCCATGTCCGCCCACACGGCCTCGTTGATGCGCCGGGCGGCATCGGTGCGGCCCGCCTGCTCCAGGAGCAGCGCCCCGGAGAGGATGGCGGCGGTGGGGTCGGCCTTCTGCTGCCCGGCGATGTCCGGGGCCGAACCGTGGACCGGCTCGAACATGGACGGCGCGGTGCCGGAGATGTTCAGGTTGCCGGATGCGGCCAGGCCGATGCCTCCCGTGACGGCTGCGGCGAGGTCGGTGAGGATGTCCCCGAACAGGTTGTCCGTGACGATCACGTCGAATCGGGAGGGGTCGGTGGTCATGTGGATGGTCGCGGCATCCACGTGCATGTAGTCGTGGGTGACGGACGGGTACTCCGCGGCCACGGCCTCCACCGTCCGCCGCCAGAGGTGCCCGGCGTACACCAGCACGTTGTGCTTGTGCACCAGGGACACGTGCCGGCGCGGCCGGGCGGCGGCCAGCGCGAAGGCGTGGCGAACCACCCGTTCCACGCCGTAGGCGGTGTTGACGGAGACCTCGGTGGCGATCTCCTGGGGCGTGCCGGTCCGGATGGCCCCGCCGTTGCCGACGTAGGGCCCCTCGGTGCCCTCGCGGACGACCACGAAGTCGATGTCACCGGGGTTCGCCAGCGGGCTGGGGACGCCGGGATAGAGACGGGCCGGACGCAGGTTGACCCCGTGGTCCAGGCTGAACCGCAGCTTCAGCAGCAGCTCGCGCTCGATCAGACCCGAGGGGATGCGGGTGTCGTTCGGGGCGGCCCCGACGGCTCCGAACAGGATCGCGTCATGACCGCGCAGCCGCTGCAGGGTCTCCTCGGTCAGCGTCTCCCCGGTCTGCAGCCAGTGGGCCGCGCCGAGCGAGTAGTCGGTGGTGCGGATCTCCGCGTCACCGGAGTTCACCGTGGCCGCGCGCATGACCTTCAGCGCCTCGGCGGTGACCTCCGGCCCGATGCCGTCCCCGCCGATGACGGCGACGTCCAGGACGTCCTGGGCGGAGCGGGTGGCGGTCTGGGTGCTGGCCGGGCGAGCCGTATCGGCGACGTGTTCCATGGCTTCAGGCTAGGGCCGAACGAGGACGATGGTCCACCATGTGGTCATACTGTCCACGATGCGGACACCCGTTCGGCTCGCCGTGGGGCGGGGACGGGGAAGCATCCGGTCCCACGGCGGCCCGGAGGGTGGGCGCGGCCCGGGCCTAACCGGCGTCGGGCTCCTCGTGGCGCGGGAAGACCGGGACCGGCGCCGGCAGGGAGGTCCCCGGCACCAGGGCCTCGTCCCAGGCCGCGAAGGACCGCGGACCGGCACCGGAGGCGCCGGTCCGGCCGGCGTCGCCGGAGGCCTCCACCCCGAGCAGGTCGAGCAGGCGCGTGGCCGATCCCGGCATCACCGACTGGGCCAGCAGCGCCACGCGGCGCACCGTCTCCAGCGTCACGTACAGCACGGTGGCCATCCGCTCCGGGTCGGTCTTGCGCAGCACCCACGGCTGCTGCTCGGCGAAGTACGCGTTCGCGTCGTGCAGGACGGACCACGTGGACTCCAGGGCGTGGTGGAAGTCCTGCACGGCGTAGTCCGCCCGCGAGGTCTCCAGCAGGGACGAGACGGACTCCAGCAGGGCGCGGTCGGCGTCGGTGTACTCCCCCGGCTCCGGCACGGAGCCACCGAGGTTCTTGGCCACCATGGACAGCGAGCGCTGGGCCAGGTTGCCCAGGTTGTTGGCCAGGTCCGCGTTCTTGCGCCCCACGACGGCGTCGTGGCTGTAGGAGCCGTCGGCGCCGAAGGGGAACTCACGCATCAGGAAGTACCGCACGGCGTCCAGCCCGTAGTGGGCCACCCACTCCGCCGGGGCCACGACGTTGCCCAGTGACTTGGACATCTTCTGGCCCTCGTTGTTCAGGAAGCCGTGGATCATCACCCGTCGCGGCAGCTCGAGGCCGGCGCTCATCAGGAAGGCCGGCCAGAAGATGCAGTGGAACCGGGAGATGTCCTTGCCGATGATGTGCAGGTCGGCCGGCCAGTAGCGCGCGAAGCGCTCCGAGCCGGTGTCCGGGAACCCGGCGCCGGTGAGGTAGTTGGTCAGCGCGTCCACCCACACGTACATCACGTGGTCCAGGGTGGGCGCCACCGGCTGGCCGTCCGGGCCCTTCGCGGTGCCGTCCGCCGGCGCCGGGACGTCGATCCCCCAGTCGAAGGAGGTCCGGGAGATGGACAGGTCCTCCAGCCCGGACTCCACGAAGCGGATGACCTCGTTGAACCGGTACTGCGGGGCGGCGAACTGCGGCCGGCTGCGGTAGAGCTCCAGCAGCGGCTCCTGGTACTTCGAGAGCCGGAAGAAGTAGCTCTCCTCCTCCGTCCAGGTCACCTCGGTGCCGGTCTCGGTCGCATAGCGGACGCCGTCCTCGCCGACGTGCGTCTCGTCCTCGCCGAAGAAGCGCTCGTCGCGCACCGAGTACCAGCCGGAGTAGCTGCCCAGGTAGATGTCCCCGGCGGCCTCCATGCGCCGCCAGATGGCCTGGACGGACTCGCGGTGGTCGGCATCCGTGGTCCGGATGAACCGGTCGTAGGACACGTCCAGGACCTCGTCGTCCACCTGCTGGAAGGCCGCCGCGTTACGGGTGGCCAGCTCGAGCGGGGTGATGCCCTCCGCCTCGGCGGTCTGCTGCATCTTCTGGCCGTGCTCGTCCGTGCCGGTGAGGAAGAACACGTCCTTGCCGTCGAGGCGCTGGAACCGCGCCATCACGTCCGCGCCCACGTACTCGTAGGCGTGGCCGATGTGCGGCTCGCCGTTCGGGTAGGAGATGGCGGTGGACAGGTAGTAGCTCTGGGCCATGCGCTCAGTGCTCCAGGTCGAGCAGGTCGATCCCGGCGACCCTGGAGGCCCCGATGGACTCGCCCAGCTGCTCGGCGACGCCGGCCGGCAGGGCCGCGTCCAGGGTCAGCATGGCCAGGGCCTCGCCGCCCTCGGACTGGCGGGAGACGTCCATGCCGGCGATGTTGACGTCCGCGTCGCCCAGGACGTTGCCGATGGTCCCGATGACGCCGGGACGGTCGGTGTAGCGGAAGACCAGCAGGTGCTCGGCCAGCGGGACCTCGATCTCGTAGCCGTCGATCCCGACCACCTTCTGCACCTGCTTGGGCCCGGTCAGGGTGCCGGACACGGACAGCTGGGTGCCGTTGGAGGTGGCGCCCTTGACGGTGACGGTGTTGCGGTAGGCCGGGGACTCGGAGGTGGTCGTCAGCCGGGTCTCCACGCCTCGCTGCTCGGCCAGGACCGGGGCGTTGACGTAGGAGACGTGGTCGGAGACCACGTCGGTGAACACGCCCTTGAGGGCGGCCAGCTGCAGGGACTTCACGTCCTTGTCCGCGATCTCGCCGGCGACCTCGAGCTCCACGACGGTCAGCGAGTCACCGATGGACAGTGCCGTCAGGATGCGACCGAGCTTCTCGGCCAGCGGGATGCCCGGGCGGACGTCCTCGTGGATGATGCCACCGGCCACGTTGACGGCGTCCGGGACGAGCTCGCCGGCCAGGGCCAGGCGCACCGACTTGGCCACGGACACGCCGGCCTTCTCCTGGGCCTCCGAGGTGGAGGCCCCCAGGTGCGGGGTGACCACGGCGTTGTCGTGGTGGAAGAACGGCAGGTCGATGGCCGGCTCGGAGGAGAAGACGTCGATGGCCGCGCCGCCGACGGTGCCGGCCTTGAGGGCCCGGTTCAGCGCGTCCTCGTCGATCAGCCCGCCGCGGGCCACGTTCACCACGTAGGCGGTGTCCTTCATGATCGCGAACTGCTCATCCGAGATCATCCCGATGGTCTCCGGCGTCTTCGGCATGTGGATGGTGATGAAGTCCGCCTGGGCCAGCAGCTCGTCCAGGTCCAGCAGGCGGGCACCGATCTGCTGGGCCCGCGCCGAGGTGATGTAGGGGTCGTAGGCCAGGATCTCCATGCCGAACGAGCGCATCCGCTCGGCCACGAGCGAGCCGATGCGGCCCAGCCCGATGATGCCCAGCTTCTTCTCGTACAGTTCGACGCCGGCGTACTTCGAGCGCTTCCACTCGCCACCCTTCAGGGCGCGGTTGGCCGGGGCGATGTTGCGGGCCACGCCGAGGATGTGGCCGCAGGTCAGCTCGGCGGCGGAGAGGACGTTCGAGGTCGGGGCGTTGACCACCATGACACCGGCCTGGGTGGCGGCCTTGGTGTCCACGTTGTCCAGCCCGACGCCGGCCCGGGCGATCACCTTGAGCCTGGAGGCGGCCCCGATCGCCTCGGCGTCCATCTTCGTCGCCGAGCGGATCAGCACCGCGTCGGCCTCCGGCAGGGCGGCCAGCAGCTGGGCACGGTCGGCGCCGTCGGTCGTCCTGATCTCGAAATCCGGACCCAGGGCGTCCACGGTGGCCGGGGAGAGTTCTTCAGCGATGAGGACGACGGGCTTGGTTTCAGACACGGGAGGTTCACCTTCGGGTAGACAGTGGTGCCGGCTCGGAACGTGGGTCGGCCGATCTTGATTCTAGGACGTGGAAGCACGACGGCCCCCCGTGTGCACGAGGGGCCGCCTTGACGCCCGGGATCTCCCCGGGCGCCGGTGGGGTGGTACGGCTCAGCGGGCCGCGGTGCCCTCGGTGTAGTCGTCGTCGGAGTCCTTCAGCCAGGAGAACATCTGGCGCAGCTCGCGACCGGTCTTCTCGATCGGGTGCGCCTCACCGGCGGCACGCAGCTTCTTGAACTCCGGGGCACCGGCGGCCTGGTCGTCCATGAAGCGCTTGGCGAAGGTGCCGTCCTGGATGTCGGCCAGCACGGCCTTCATGTTCTCCTTGACGTGCGGGTCGATGACGCGCGGGCCGGAGACGTAGTCGCCGTACTCGGCGGTGTCGGAGACGGACCAGCGCTGCTTGGCGATCCCGCCCTCGACCATCAGGTCCACGATGAGCTTGAGCTCGTGCAGGACCTCGAAGTAGGCGATCTCCGGCTGGTAGCCGGCCTCGGTGAGGGTCTCGAAGCCGTACTGGATCAGCTGGGAGGCGCCGCCGCACAGCACGGCCTGCTCGCCGAACAGGTCGGTCTCGGTCTCCTCGGTGAAGGTGGTCTCGATGACGCCGGCGCGGGTGCCGCCGATGCCCTGGGCGTAGGAGAGCGCGAGGGCCTTGGCGTTGCCGGTGGCGTCCTGCTCCACGGCGATCAGGGCCGGCACACCGCGGCCGGCCTCGAACTCGCGGCGGACCACGTGGCCCGGGCCCTTCGGGGCGACCAGGGCGACGTCCACGCCGGCCGGCGGCTGGATGAAGCCGAAGCGGATGTTGAAGCCGTGGGCGAAGAACAGGGCGTCGCCGTCCTGCAGGTTCGGCGCGATGTGCTCGTTGTACACGGCGGCCTGCACCTGGTCCGGGGTGAGGATCATGATCAGGTCCGCTTCGGCAGCGGCCTCGGCCACGGAGACGACGCGCAGGCCCTCGGCCTCGGCCTTGGCACGGGACGCGGATCCCTCGGCGAGGCCGATGCGGACGTCCACGCCGGAGTCACGCAGGCTCAGCGAGTGGGCGTGGCCCTGGGAGCCGTAGCCGATGACGGCGACGGTGCGTCCCTGGATGATCGAGAGGTCGGCGTCGTCTTCGTAGTACTTGGTGGTCACAGGAGATCTCCTCGGTGTGTTGTTCGGTGGTTGTCGGGAAGTGGGTGGGGACCCGAAGGTCAGTTCCGGGCCAGGGCGCGGTCGGTCATGGACTTGCCGCCCCGCCCGACGGCGATGGTCCCGGAGCGGACGAGCTCCCGGATGCCGAAGGGCTCGAGCACCTCCAGCAGCGCCGCCAGCTTGTCGGCCGCACCGGTGGCCTCGATGGTCACGGAGTCGGTGGACACGTCCACCACGGAGGCGCGGAACAGCTCGACGGCCTGGACGACCTGGGACCGGGTGGCCGCGTCCGAACGGACCTTGACCAGCAGGTGGTCGCGCTGGACGGAGTTGTCGGCGCTCAGCTCGACGATCTTGATGACGTTGACGAGCTTGTTGAGCTGCTTGGTCACCTGCTCGAGCAGGTCTCCCTCGGCGTCCACCACCACGGTGATCCGGGACAGCCCCTCGAGCTCGGAGGTGCCCACGGCCAGGGAGTGGATGTTGAAGGCGCGGCGGGCGAAGAGGCTGGCGACGCGCGTCAGCACGCCCGGCACGTCCTCGACCAGTACGGACAGGGTGTGTCGTGCCATGGATCAGTCCTCCTCGTCCCAGTCCGGGGTCATGTCCCGGGCCACCTGGATCTCGTCGTTGCTCACTCCGGCCGGAACCATGGGCCACACCATGGAGTCGCGCGAGACCACGAAGTCGACGACGACCGGACGGTCGTTGACGGCCAGGGCCTGCTCGATGGTGGCGTCCAGGTCCTCCTCCTTCTCGCAGCGCAGCCCGAGGCAGCCGTAGGCCTCGGCGAGCTTGACGAAGTCCGGGACGCGGATGGTGTCGTGGCCGGTGTTCAGGTCGGTGTTGGAGTAGCGGGACTCGTAGAACAGCGTCTGCCACTGCCGGACCATGCCCAGCGAGGAGTTGTTGATGACCGCCACCTTGATCGGGATGTTGTTGATCAGGCAGGTCGCCAGTTCCTGGTTGGTCATCTGGAAGCAACCGTCGCCGTCGATGGCCCAGACCACGCGGTCCGGGTCGCCGACCTTGGCGCCCATGGCGGCCGGCACGGCGAAGCCCATGGTGCCCAGGCCGGCGGAGTTCAGCCACTGGTGGGGACGCTCGTACTTCACGAACTGGCTCGCCCACATCTGGTGCTGGCCCACGCCCGCGACGTACACGGCCTCGGGACCCGAGTGCGCGTCGAGGCGCTCGATGACCTTCTGCGGGGACATCAGTCCGTCCTCGGTGGGGGCGTAGCCCATCGGGTAGGTCTCACGCAGCCGGTCCAGGACGGTCCACCACTCACCCAGGTCCGGGGCACCCGACTCGGCGTGCGCGTCCCTCACCGCCCCGGTGAGCTCCGGGATGATCTCCTTGACCGAGCCGACGATCGGCACGTCCGCCGGACGGTTCTTGGAGATCTCGGCGGGGTCGATGTCCGCGTGGATGACCCGCGCCTTCGGGGCGAAGCTGGACAGCTGGCCGGTGACCCGGTCGTCGAACCGAGCGCCCAGGGTGATGAGCAGGTCGGACATCTGCAGCGCCGAGACGGCGGCCACCGAGCCGTGCATCCCGGGCATGCCCAGGTGCTGGTGGTGGGAGTCCGGGAAGACGCCGCGGGCCGTGAGGGTGGTGACCACGGGCGCCCCGGTGAGCTCGGCCAGTTCGCGCAGTTCCGCGCTGGCGTGCCCGCGGGAGACGCCGCCGCCCACGTAGAGCACCGGCCGCTCGGCCTGCTGGATCAGCCGGGCCGCCTCGCGGACCTGCTTGGAGTGGCCGCGGATCACCGGACGGTAGCCGGGCAGCTCGATCCTCGGCGGCCAGGAGAACTCCATCTGGGCCTGCTGGGCGTCCTTGGCCACGTCGACCAGCACGGGTCCGGGACGGCCCGTCGTCGCGATGTGGAAGGCCTCGGCGAGGGCCTGCGGGATGTCCTGGGCGTCGGTGACCAGGCGCGAGTGCTTGGTGATCGGCATGGTGATGCCGACGATGTCCGCCTCCTGGAAGGCGTCCGAGCCGATCGCCGCGGAGGCGACCTGGCCGGTGATGAACACGCAGGCCTCGGAGTCCATGTGGGCATCGGCGATCGCCGTGACGAGGTTGGTGGCACCCGGTCCGGAGGTGGCGATCGCCACGCCCGGACGGCCGGTGGCCAGGTAGTACCCCTGTGCCGCATGGCCGGCACCCTGCTCGTGGCGCACCAGGACGTGTCGGATCGTCCGGGAGTCCATGAGGGGGTCGTAGGTGGGCAGGATGGCCCCGCCCGGCAGGCCGAAGATGTCCGTGACGCCCAGTTCCTCCAGGGAGCGCACGATCGCCTGCGATCCGGTCATCGTGACCGGTTCGACGGCACGGTTCGGTCCGGGGACCAGGCTCTCGCCCGCAGGCTCGTTCCTGTCCCGCGGCTCGCGGGATGCATGGGAGGTCATCACCGCTGGGGTGATCCGGGATCCGTTACTCATTGCTGTGCCTTCTTGCCTTGCTCTTCTGGCGCTGTACTGGAGCATCCGGGGTACCTGTGCGGTACCCCGGTCACCTCTGGTGCCCGCCGGCGGGTGTCCCCCGCGGCGTCCGCCGGAGTGGCGGAGGAGTCAGTGGCGCTGATGTGGTGGCCAGCGTCATGCTTGCATCTCCAACAAATAAACCCCGACGTCGGCCGGTCGGCCCGCTCGGGGTTTAGCGCGCGGCAGCGGGCGAACCCGCGGATCCGAACCGTAGTTCAGGCCACGCGCTGGATAACGACGACTAGTCGCATGTTGGACATGCTGACCAGTATCCCCGAGGCACGCCGTCCGGCGTCAATCCATCCTCTCACGGTCTCACATCGTGAGACGGGCGTCCGGTCCGTGGACACGCCGGCGCTCCGGCGTGCCCACGGACACGGACCGGACCGGTCAGCCCAGGTACGCGCCCTGGGCCGCCGAGTGCACGAGCTTGGCGTACTTGCCGAGGACGCCCGTGGTGAACTTCGGGGGCACCGGCTCCCAGTCCTTCTTGCGGTCCTGGAGCTCCGCGTCCGGCACCAGCAGGTCCAGGGTGCGGCCGGCGATGTCCACGCGGATCCGGTCGCCGTCGCGCACCAGGGCGATCGGGCCGCCGTCGGAGGCCTCCGGGGCGATGTGCCCGATGCACAGGCCGGTCGTGCCGCCGGAGAAGCGGCCGTCGGTGAGGAGCAGGACGTCCTTGCCCAGCCCGGCCCCCTTGATGGCGCCGGTGATGGCGAGCATCTCGCGCATGCCGGGACCGCCCTTGGGGCCCTCGTAGCGGATGACGACCACGTCGCCGGCCTTCAGCTGTCCGGCCTCGAGGGCGTCCATGGCCTGGCGCTCGCGCTCGAACACGCGGGCGGTGCCCTCGAAGACGTCGGCGTCGAAGCCGGCGGACTTCACCACGGCGCCCTCGGGAGCGAGCGAGCCCTTCAGCACGGCCAGGCCGCCGTTGTGGTGCAGCGGGTTGTCCAGGGCGCGCAGCACCTTGCCGTCCGGGTCCGGCGGGTTGATGCCGGCCAGGTTCTCGGCCACGGTCTTGCCGGTGACGGTCAGGGCGTCGCCGTGGACCAGGCCCGCGTCCAGCAGGGCCTTCATGACCACCGGCACGCCTCCGACCCTGTCCACGTCGGTCATCACGTACTGGCCGAAGGGCTTGAGGTCGCCCAGGTGCGGGACCTTGTCACCGATGCGGTTGAAGTCGTCCAGGGTGAGGTCCACCCCGGCCTCGCGTGCGATCGCGAGCAGGTGCAGGACCGCGTTGGAGGACCCGCCGAACGCCATGGTCACGGCGATGGCGTTCTCGAAGGCCTTCTTGGTCATGATGTCCCGGGAGGTGATCCCCAGGCGCAGCAGGTTGACCACGGCCTCGCCGGACTTGCGGGAGAAGGAGTCGCGGCGCCGGTCAGCCGACGGCGGGGCGGCAGAACCGGGCAGGGACATCCCCAGCGCCTCACCGATGCAGGCCATCGTGTTGGCGGTGTACATGCCGCCGCAGGCACCCTCGCCGGGGCAGATCGCCCGTTCGATGGTGTCCAGGTCCTTCTCGCTCATCAGTCCCCGCGCGCAGGCGCCCACGGCCTCGAAGGCGTCGATCAGGGTGACCTGCTTCTCCGTGCCGTCCTCGAGGGTGGCGTAGCCGGGCATGGTGGAGCCGGCGTAGATGAAGACGCTGGAGACGTCCAGCCGGGCGGCCGCCATCAGCATGCCCGGAAGCGACTTGTCGCAGCCGGCCAGCAGCACGGAGCCGTCCAGCCGCTCGGCCTGCATCACGGTCTCCACGGAGTCTGCGATGACCTCTCGGGAGACCAGCGAGTAGTGCATGCCGTCATGGCCCATCGAGATGCCGTCCGAGACGGAGATGGTGCCGAACTCCAGCGGGTAGCCGCCACCGGCGTGCACCCCCTCCTTGGAGGCCTGGGCCAGGCGGTCCAGGGAGAGGTTGCACGGGGTGATCTCGTTCCACGAGCTGGCGATGCCGATCTGCGGCTTCGCGAAGTCCTCGTCCCCCATGCCGACGGCGCGCAGCATGCCGCGGGCCGGGGCACGCTCCATGCCGTCGGTCACCGCGCGGGAGCGTGGCTTGATGTCAGGAGCCGCGGCGTCGTCGCCGCGTGCCCCGCCGGCTGCACTGCCGGGAAGGGTCGTGTCTGCGCTGGGGGTGGTCATGGCGACCATCCTAGGACCGCTGCGCTCGTGCCGCGCGGCACGTGACGACCGGAGTCCGCCGACATCCCGGCGAAACACCGCGTCCGTAGAATGGGCGTCATGAACGGCGAGGACCTCAAGCGCATGCTCCGGGAGGCCTTCGATGAGAGGGTCTTCAACTACGGGGACTTCAACCTCGTCTACGGCCAGCCCTCCGGCGCCGGCAACCCCTGGGTGATCGGCTACCGGCACCAGCCCCTGGAGTTGCTGCTGTGCCCCGTCGACCTCGAGGCCCTCCCCCGGGTTCCCGTGGGACCGGGTATCGCGACGGTGGCGCTGGGCAACGTCGCCACCCTGGCGGACACCGGGAGCGGGTACCAGGTGGAGACGGTCACCGGCTTCCGCACGTGGTTCGAGGTCAGCGGCACTCCCCGGATCCTCCTGCCGGAGAGCCTGCGCCCCACCGGCCCCGGGCCGGAGGACGACGGCACGGTCACCCTGGCCCAGGAACCGGACGCCGAGGACTTCCATGAGTTCATGTCCCACTTCATGGACACCCTGGAGTCGTACTACCGGCCCTGTTGACGCACCCTGTGGCGGCCCCCGGCCGACCGTGACGGAGGTCTCCCGCCGCTCGATTTCACATCCGGTCGAGACCTCTGCTAAAGTTTTTCCTCGTTGCACGGACCGATTACCGGTCCACGGAACACTGCGCCTCTAGCTCAACTGGCAGAGCAATTGACTCTTAATCAATGGGTTCCGGGTTCGAGTCCCGGGGGGCGCACCACAGTTCGCATCCATCGCAGACGACAAGGCCCCGGTCAGGTGACCGGGGCCTTGTCGTGTCCCCCCGTGGCCCGGGACCACGCGGGTCATCCGGTGGTCGCACTCGAATCGTACGCAGTGCGACGGGGACTACGTCCCGACCACTCCTCTCGTGCACTTCCAGGCCTATCTCCCGTCACCGAAGCGTGCCACGATGTCGCTGTGACGGCACCGGGCCAGGTGTCGCCGGTCCCCCCGTGAAAGGTCGCCAGCACCGTGTCTCGACGATTCGCGCCCGCACTCGCCACCACCACCGCACTGGTCGTCCTGGCCGCCACGGGCGGTATGGTCCCGAGCGCCGCGATGTCGGACGGACACGCCGAGCGCGCCACGGCCTACCTGACCCCATCGTCACCCCAGTGGGCCGGAGACGCCGACGCCGGCGTCGTGACGGCTCCCGACGCCGTGGTCGAGGCTGCGTCCCGGGCAGGCCTGGGGGAGGGCGCGGCGGAACGGACCCGGGTCCGCCTGGTCCAGTCCTCATCCGGGCAGGACGCGCTCGACCGCTATGCCGGCGAGGTCCCTCCCTACGTCAACGCCGGCCCCCTGGTCCTGGTCGGCCGCGCCTTCGACCACCCGGTGGCCGGCCCCTTCACCCTGAGCTCGGCCTTCGGGTGGCGGACGAACCCCACCCACGTCGGCCCGATCGCGCAGTTCCACATCGGCCTGGACTACGCGGTGGCCTGCGGCACGCCGGTCCTGGCCGCGGCGGACGGCACGGTCGCCTCCGCCGGAGATCGGGGTACCGGCGGACTGCGCGTCGACATCGACCACGGCGACGGGCTGGTGACCTCCTACCGGCACAATTCCCGACTCCTGGTCTCCCCGGGCGACCGCGTGGGGCGTGGCGACGTGATCAGCCTGTCCGGGACCACGGGCAACTCGACGGGGTGCCACCTGCACTTCGACACCACCCTCGACGGTCAGTACGTCGACCCGGTGCATCTGCTGCCGGAGGTCGCCGGAGAGCCCCGCGCGCTGGACGCGGCGGACCTGGAGCGCATCCGCGCGGCCTCGAGGCAGGGGGTCCCCGCCGGCGCACCGGAGCGCGTGGAGGCAGCACCCCGGACTGAGAGGCAGCCGGTCGTGCAGGGTCCGATCGCCCGGGCGGCCGCGCCGCGGACAGGGACCCGGGGCGACCACGGACGGGCCCCGGAGGCACCGGCGGCCGAGAACCGGTCGCAGCGTACCCCGTCCTCCGAGCCGTCCGGGAAGCCGGCATCGCCCGGTGCATCCCCTGCCAAGCCCACTGCGAAGCCCTCCGGCAGCACGAAGCCCGGGAAGACGCGGCCGGCAGAGCGCGGGCCGAAGCCTTCGGGCACCGCGAAGCCGGCCCAGCCGAAGCCCGCACAGCCCGCGGTCACGCCGAGGCCGAAGCCCAGCACGCCGGGGACCCCCGCCGCCACCGTTCCGGTGGAACCCGCCCAACCGACGCGCCCCGGACCGAGCGTGCCGGCCACGCCGACGCCGACGCCCACCACGCCCGGCCCCGCCAAGCCCTCGCCGACCGAGCCCACGCCCACTGAGCCCACCGCACCGGAGCCGACGGTGCCCGCGAAACCCCCGGCCCCCGAGTCGCTGACCGTCGAGGAAGCGGCGCGGTGGTGCCTGCCGCTGGACGACGACACCGAGGAGGCGCGGCCGGACTTCTCCGTGATCTTCACCGGGGACTTCGGGGACCTGGTCGGACTCGTCGCCGTCCTCGACGACGAGGGTGAGCCGGAGCCCGTGACCGAGGAGACCCTCGTCGAGGTCTCCCCCACGGCCCTGTGGCTGGAGTCCCTGCCCGTCTGCTCGGATGCCGAGTTCATCGAGACCGCTCTCGGCTGAGCGCCTACAGTGGACCGCATGACTGCTCCACACCGCCTGGCACCGGGCGACGCCGCACCCGCCTTCACGCTGACCGACCAGGACGGCAAGACCGTCTCGCTGGCCGACTACACCGGCCGCAAGGTGATCGTGTACTTCTACCCCGCCGCCGCCACCCCCGGCTGCACCACCCAGGCCTGCGACTTCCGTGACAGCCTCGATTCCTTCGTCTCCGAGGGCTTCGCCGTCGTCGGCATCTCCCCGGACGGTCCCGCCAAGCTCCAGAAGTTCGCCGCGGACGAGGGCCTGGCCTTCCCGCTGCTCTCCGACGAGGACCATGCGGTGGCCGAGGCGTACGGCGCGTGGGGGGAGAAGAAGAACTACGGCCGCACCTACGAGGGGCTCATCCGCTCCACGGTCGTCGTGGACGCAGACGGCTCCGTGGAGCTCGCCCAGTACAACGTGCGGGCCAGCGGTCACGTGGCCAAGCTGCGCAGGGACCTGGGACTCGCCTGACCGGCGGGCGGTGACGGCCCGGCACCGGGTAGGATAAGCCGTTGTCCCCGCCCGCGGGGGCGCGCGGGCGTGGCGAAATTGGCAGACGCGCTGGATTTAGGTTCCAGTGTCTTCGGACGTGGGGGTTCAAGTCCCCCCGCCCGCACGATTCGTGCCTCAGGGCAGTCCGGTCCCTGCACCGACGCCTCATCAGGGCGGGTCGTAGCCGGAGGACACGTCAGACGAGGAGGCCCGTCCGGGTGGATATCTCACGCCGCACCGTGCTGGGCTCCCTGGCTGCGGCCCTGGCCCTCCCGCTGACCGGGTGCGCCACCCAGATCCGCAACGAGTCCTCGCCCCCGGGCCCCACCGCGCCGGTCCCTCCGGCAACCACTCCACCGGCGCCCTCGACGGTGCCGGTGACGATCGGGGTGCCCTCGCGGCCGAGGACCCTCGACCCGGCGCTGGCCGTGGACGCCGAGTCGCACCGCAGCACCCGGCAGGTGCTCGAGAACCTCCTCGGCGTTGACCCGGACACCGGTGCCCCGGTCCCCCGGCTGGCCAGCGACTGGGAGGTCACCGACGACGGGTTGCGCTACACGTTCTCCCTGCAGCCCGGTGTCGACTTCCAGGACGGCACCCCGCTGAACGCGCGGGCCGTGGTGGCGAACTTCGAGCGGTGGGCCCACCTGCCCGAGCTGCTGGGCGGGAAGCGCATGGCCACCCTGCCGCGATTGACCTTCCCCTCGGTCTTCGGCGGCTACGCCGGCCAGGACGGCTGCCGCTATCAGGCCTGCGAGTCCGTCGGCGAGCGGACCGTCAGCCTGGTCCTCACCGATCCCATCGTGTTCCTGCCCGCCGCGCTCACGGCTCCGGCCTTCGCCCTGAGCTCCCCGGCGTCCTGGTCGACGTTCGACGATGCCCTGCCCGCCACCCCCGCCGACCGGCTGCCCCCCGCGCGGCCTGCCGGAACCGGCCCGTTCCGCTGGGGCGAGCAGGACGACGGCGACCGGCTGGTCCTGGAGGTGAGCTCCGGATACCGGGGCGAGCCGACCGCCGTCGGGCCCGTGACCCTGGCCGTGGTCTCGGGGGCCAGGCAGCGGCTCCGGGAGTTGCGCCGCGGCCGACTGGACGCCTTCGACTTCGTCACCCCGGACACCCTGCGTCCGCTGGTCCAGGGCGGGGCACAGGTCCTGCAGCGGGACCCGCTGTCCGTGCTCTACCTGGGGATGAACTCCCGGCACCCGGTCCTGGGACAGCTCTACGTGCGCCAGGCGGTCGCCCATGCCGTCGACCGGCGCGCGCTGGCCGAGGAGTACTTCCTGGCCGGTTCGGCCAGGGCCCACGAGTTCGTCCCGCCGTCCCTGGGCGTGGAGAACCCGGAGCTGACCACCTACGACTACGATCCGGCGGAGGCCACCCGCCTGCTGGAACTGGCCGGCTACCGCGGGCAGCCGCTGGACTTCGTCTACCCGGTGCACACCTCGCGCCCCTACCTGCCCGCCCCCGAGGCGGTGTACGCCCGGATCGCCGGAGACCTGGCCGCCGCCGGCTTCGTGCTCAACCCCGTACCGGTGCCGTGGGACCACGGTTACCTGGACCGGCTCGGGGCGGACCGGACCCGGGCCTTCCACCTGGCCGGGCGCACCGGTGAGTACCGTGATCCGCACCACTTCCTGGCCCCGCTGTTCGGCCACGACTCGGCGGAGTTCGGCTACCGGAACCCGACCGTCATCAAGACGCTGTCGGATGCCGTGTCCACCAGGAACCCGGAGAGCCGGACGGCGCTGTACCGCAAGGCCGCGGAGTCACTGGCCCTGGACCTGCCGGCGCTGCCCCTGGTCTACCCGATCTCCGCCGTCGCCACGGGCCACACCCTGGTCTCCTACCCGACCTCCCCCGTGCTGGACGAACGGTTCGACCAGATCGTCCCGGTGGACAGGCCGGCCCCGGCCCAGTAGTAAAGTCGACTCAGACCACTGTTCGAAACCCGGGAGAGAAACGTGAGCCAGCAGACTGCCCCCACCACCTACGACGTCGTTCTGGTGGGAGGTGGCATCATGAGCGCCACGCTGGGTACGTTCCTCCAGCAGCTCCAGCCCGACTGGTCCATCGCCCTGTACGAGAACCTGAACCAGGCCGGCCTCGAGGCCTCGGATCCGTGGAACAACGCCGGCACCGGCCACGCGGCCCTGTGCGAGCTGAACTACTCCCCGCTGGGACCCGACGGCACGGTGGACCCCACCAAGGCCGTCGGCATCAACGAGCAGTTCCAGGTCTCCCGCCAGTTCTGGTCCCACCTGGTCAACGAGGGCCGGCTCGGTGACCCCAAGACCTTCATCAACCCGCTGCCGCACATGAGCTTCGTGTGGGGTGACGACCACGCGGACTACCTGAAGACCCGCCACGCCTCCCTCAGTGCGCAGCCGCTGTTCGAGACCATGGAGTACACGGAGGACCCGTCCGTCATCCACGAGTGGGCCCCGCTGCTGATCGAGGGCCGCACTGGTGGCCAGCGACTGGCCGCCTCCCGCCAGGCCAACGGCACGGACGTCGACTTCGGCTCGCTGACCCGCCAGCTCACCACCAACCTGTCCAATTCGGGCGTGGACGTGCGCTTCGGCCACAAGGTGACCTCGGTGGACCGCGGTTCCGACGGCCGCTGGGAGCTCAAGGTCAAGAACAAGGCCGCCGGCGAGACCCTCACCGCCCGCGCACGCTTCGTGTTCCTCGGTGCCGGCGGTGGCGCGCTGCACCTGCTGCAGTCCTCCGGCATCCCCGAGGCCAAGGGCTTCGGCGGCTTCCCGGTCTCCGGCAAGTTCCTCAAGTGCACCGACGAGACGATCGTCAACCAGCACATGGCCAAGGTCTACGGCCAGGCCTCCGTGGGCGCCCCGCCCATGTCCGTGCCGCACCTGGACACCCGCTTCGTGGACGGCCGGCGCTCGCTGCTGTTCGGCCCCTACGGCGGTTTCTCCTCCAACTTCCTGAAGTCCAGTTCCTACCTGGACCTGCCGTTGTCGGTGCGTGCGCACAACCTGCTGCCCATGCTGAACGTGGCCAAGGACAACCTGGGCCTGGTCAAGTACCTCATCACCGAGGTCACGAAGAGCCAGACGAAGAAGGTCGAGACCCTGCAGGACTTCTACCCCGAGGCCGAGGCCGGCGACTGGGAGATGATCACCGCGGGCCAGCGCGTCCAGGTCATGAAGAAGGATCCGAAGAAGGGCGGCGTGCTGCAGTTCGGCACCGAGGTCGTCACCGCTGCCGACGGCACGATCGGCGCCCTGCTGGGTGCCTCCCCGGGCGCCTCCACCGCGGCCCCGATCATGATCAAGCTCCTGGAGACCTGCTTCCCGGCCCGGATGGACGCCTGGGCCCCGAAGCTGAAGGAGATGATCCCCTCGCTGGGCCGGAAGCTCAACGAGGACCGGGTGCTGATGAACGAGGTCGAGCAGGCGACCAGCGCCGCACTCAAGCTGGCCTGAACGGCCGGCTCCCCCACCTGACGACCGATGGGTGCCCTGGCACGCTTCTCCCTGTCCAACCGCGCCCTCGTCGCCCTGGTCACGGTCCTGACCGCCGTCTTCGGCGTGCTCCTGGCCGGCCAGCTCAAGCAGGAGCTCATCCCCTCGCTCGAGCTGCCCGTGGTCTCGGTGAGCACCGCCATGCAGGGCGCGAGCCCGGAGGTCGTCGACCAGCAGGTCGGTGAGCCGCTGGAGACCGCCCTGCAGGCGGTGGAGGACCTGGAGTCCTCCACCTCGACCTCGACCACGGGGCTGAACACGATCGCCCTGCGGTTCGAGTACGGCACGGACCTGAACCGGGCCCGGGCCCAGGTCGACCGTGCGGTGGCCAACGTCTCCGAACGACTGCCGGACGGCACCGAGACGAGCTCGTTCGCGGGATCGGTCTCGGACTTCCCGGTGGTCTTCATGGCGGTGGGCTCCGCGGACGGGGCCACCGAGCTCAACGAGTTGCGCTCGGAGGTCGAGCGCCTCGTGACACCGCGGCTGCAGAAGGTCGACGGCGTCCGCAGCGCCGCGGTGACCGGCGGCACGGACCAGCACATCGCCGTCGTCCCGGACCACGAGCAGCTGGCGGAGGCCGGACTGTCGACCGGGGACATCGTCACCGCCCTGGAGGAGAACGTCGGGCTGTTCCCGATCGGCCAGGTCACCGAGGGGACGCTGACCCTGCCGGTCCAGGCCGGTGCGCCGGTCGAGTCGCTCGAGGACGTCCGCGACGTCGTCCTCGTGCCCGCCGACGACGGTCCCACCCAGCCGGCCGCTGCGGGCCCCGGCCCGGCACAGTCCGGTCAGCAGGTCGACGGGGCCGGACCGGGGACCTCCGCCGCGGTGCCGGCCGAGCCCCCGGCCTCGGGGGAACCGGTGCGCCTGGGCGAGGTGGCCGAGGTCGGGATGCGCAACGACGATGCGACCTCGGTGACCCGGACGAACGGTGTGGACACGCTGGGACTGTCCGTGACCAAGACCCCGGACGCGGACACCGTCGCCCTGTCCCACGCGATCGGCGAGCTGATCCCGGAGCTCGAGTCCCTGCTCGGCGACGGTGCCACGATCACGGTGGTCTTCGACCAGGCCCCGTTCATCGAGCAGTCGATCGACACGCTGCTGGTCGAGGGCCTGCTCGGACTGGTGTTCGCGGTGCTGGTGATCCTGGTGTTCCTGGGTTCGGTACGCTCCACCCTGGTCACGGCCATCTCCATCCCGCTGTCACTGCTGGTGACGTTCATCGGGATGCGGGTCTCCGACTACTCGCTCAACATGCTCACCCTCGGGGCGCTGACCATCTCGATCGGCCGGGTGGTGGACGACTCCATCGTGGTGGTGGAGAACATCAAGCGCCACTTGGGCCACGGCGAGGACAAGCGCACCGCGATCCTGTCCGGCACCGGAGAGGTCGCGACCGCCATCACGGCCTCCACCCTGACGACGGTGGCGGTGTTCGCGCCGATCGCCCTGGTGGGCGGGGTTGCCGGTGAGCTGTTCCGTCCCTTCGCGATCACCATGACCATCGCGCTGCTGGCCTCGCTGCTGGTGGCCCTGACGATCGTCCCGGTGCTGTCCTGGTGGTTCCTGGGCCGCGCCCCGGGAGGCAGCCGGCCGGGCAGGTCCGCGGCACGGCACTCCTCCGACACCGCCCCCGTCGCCCCGGCGATCACGGCCCGCGGACCGCTCCAGCGGCTCTACCTGCCGGCGCTGCGGGGCACCCAGCGGCACCCGGTCATCACCCTGGTCGCGGCGGTCCTGCTGCTGGGGGCCACGGTCGCCATGGTCCCCCTCGTGCCCACGAACCTGCTGGGCAACACCGGGCAGAACACCTTCACCGTCACGGCCACCCAGGAGCCGGGCACCTCGCTGGAGGCCACGACGGCGGCCGCGGGCCAGGTGGAGGAGGTCCTGGTGGACGTGGACGGGGTCCTGGACGTGCAGTGGACGGCCGGTTCGGCCGGATTCGTGCCGGGTCTGACGGGGAGCGCGGACGAGGCCCGGTTCACGGTGCTCACCGACACGGACGCCGACCAGGAGCGCATCCACGATGAGGCCCGATCCCGGCTGGACCGTCTGGAGGGGGCCGGTTCCCTCACCGTGTCCACCTCCGGCGGGTTCGGCACCTCCTCGGACGTGGAGGTCACCGTCTCGGCCCCGACGCCGGACCTGCTGGCGCAGGCCAACGACCGGGTGGCGGCGGCCATGGCCGGCGTCGAGGGGGTCCGGGAGGTGTCCTCGAACCTGGCGGCGGCACGCCCGACGTTGCAGGTCGACGTGGACCGGTTGGCCGCGGCGGAGGCCGGGCTGACCGAGGAGGCCGTCGCCGCCCAGGCCGCGGCGGCCCTGAACCCGGTCCCCTCCGGCGCGGTCCGGCTGGAATACACCGACTATCCCGTACGCATCGGCGAGCCGGAGGAGATCACGACGCTGGAGCAACTGCGGGACGTCGAGGTCATGACGGCGACCGGCCCGCTGGCCCTGTCCGAACTGGCCGAGGTCTCCCGGCAGGAGGTGCTGTCCTCGGTGTCCTCCGCCAATGGCGACCGGGTGGCGATCGTCTCCGTCACCCCGGACGGGGATGACCTCGGTGCCGTCTCCACCGGCGTCGGGACCGCCCTGGAGGACCTGTCCCTGCCCGAGGGGACGTCCGCCGAGCTGGGCGGCGCCGCCACGCAGCAGGCGGAGACGTTCCGGGACCTGTACCTGGCCCTGGTGGCGGCCGTCGCCATCGTCTACGTCATCATGGTCGCGACGTTCAAGTCGCTCATCCAGCCGCTGATCCTGCTGGTCTCCATCCCGTTCGCGGCCACCGGGGCCATCGCCCTGCTGCTGGTCACCGGCACCTCGCTGGGCCTGCCCGCCCTGATCGGCATGCTCATGCTCGTCGGGATCGTGGTGACCAACGCGATCGTGCTCATCGACCTGATCAACCAGTACCGGCGCCGCCCCGGTCACACGCTGGACTCGGCCCTGCAGCAGGGCGCGCTGAACCGGCTGCGCCCGATCGTGATGACGGCCCTGGCCACGATCCTGGCCCTGGTCCCGATGGCCCTGGGCATCACCGGTCACGGCGGGTTCATCTCCCAGCCGCTGGCCGTGGTCGTCATCGGCGGGCTGGTGTCCTCCACCCTGCTCACCCTGCTGCTGGTCCCGGTGCTCTACCGGCTCGCCGAGGGAGCCGTGGAACGGCGGCGGGTCCGGACGGAGGCCGCGGAGTCCTGACCACCGCGGGGGCCCGGACCGGCGCGGCCCAGCCGCGGGGATCTAGGCCGGCTGGTGGTCGGCGAGCGTCGCGTCCACGCTGATCCGGTCCAGGAACAGTCCACCGCGCACGGTGGACAGGAAGGCCGTGTCCGAGGAGTCCGCCCCGGTGGAGACCCGCACCAGGGCACCGGTGTCCGAGAGCCGGGTGGCGTCCAGCAGGTGCCACTGGCCGTCCATCCAGGCCTCGGCCACGGCATGGAAGTCCATGGGCCGCAGCCCCGGGGCGTAGCCCGCCACCACGCGGGCGGGCACGTTCCGGGCGCGCAGCAGGGCCACCACGAGGTGCGCGAAGTCCCGGCACACGCCCTGGCGGGAGAGGAAGGCGTCCACGGCGCCGTCGGTACCGCGGGAGAACCCGGGCACGTAGCGCAGGTTGGCGTTGACCCAGTGCTCCACGGCGTGCAGCAGGTCCATTCCCCGGACGTCCCGGAACAGGCTCGCGGCCAGCGGGTACAGCTTGTCCGACTCGGCATACCGCGAGGGGCGCACGTACCGGATCAGGTCGGCTTCGTCCCCGACGGGCTCGGCCTCCCGTCCGGCCACGATGCAGGCATAGTCGACCCGGATGGTCCCCGGTTCAGGCGGCTCCGAGGAGAAGCCCGCCTCGGCGACCGTGGGCGACTCGTCGTCGTCCTCCCAGCCGACGGCCCCGCTCGGCTCGGCGAAGCTGACCGGGACGTCCACGACGTGCAGGCGCCCCCCATGGTGGTCCTGGACCTCGCGGACGGGCAACCGTCCCGCGGGGGAGCGGACGTCCAGGCGCTCGGACACCCGGTCCATGCCCTCGGCATCGGCGGCGGCCACCGCCAGGACCATGCGGGTGCCTTCGGACGGCCGGACGGTCAGGGTGGATCGGACGTGGCGGCGCATGGTTCCACGGTACCGTCCGGTCAGGACCGGTCCGGCACGACCACCTGCAGGTGTGAGCCCTGGCGGGTCTTGAGGACCTCGAGCCGGTAGCCGATGTCCTGCTTCATCCGCTCCACGTGGCTGACCACCCCGATCGTCCGGCCATCGGCCTGCAGCCCGTCCAGGACTCGCATGACGTCCTCCAGTGAGGCGGCGTCCAGCGAGCCGAAGCCCTCGTCCACGAACAGGGTGTCCATGTCCACACCGCCGGCCTCCGCCTGCACGGTGTCCGCCAGGCCGAGCGCCAGGGCCAGGGAGGCCATGAACGTCTCGCCGCCGGACAGGGTCCCGGCAGTCCGTTCGTCCTCCGTGTACCGGTCGAAGACGGTGATGTCCAGTCCACGCACACCCCTCCCCCGGGCGGCGTCGTCATGCCGTAACTCGTAGCGGCCCTGCGTCATGCCCAGGAGCCGTTCGGTGGCCGAGGCCACGACCTCCTCGAGGCGTCCGGCCAGGACGTAGCTGCCCAGCGTCATCTTCAGCGAGTTCTCCCCCTGGCCCCGGACCAGCTTCAGCAACCCCTTCGCGTCCTCCAGGGCCGCCAGCTGGCCGGCCGAGCGGGCGGCGACCTCGTCCAGGACGCCCACCTGGCGCCGGACCTGCCGCTGGACCGATTCCAGCCATCCAGCATGTTCGGCGGCGTCCTCCCGCGCCCGCTCGGCCTCCGCGACCCGTTCGGCCTGCTCCTCCAGCTCCTCGTCGGCGGGCGGCTCGGTCCCCGCGGCGAGCAGTTCCCGGCCGCGGACGACGGCCGCACTGGCCTCCAGCTCCGCCAGCGCGGCCGCTTCGCGGTCCCAGTCCCGGACGCGGCTGGACCTGGTCCGCTCGTCGTCCTCGCCCAGCAGGGCCGTCCGCACCTCCTCGACCGAGTCGAAGCCGCTGGCCGTGAGCTCCTCGCGCAGGCCGGTCGCGGCCTGCTGGACCAGGGACCGGGCGGTGGCGGCCCGCCGGGCGGCCTCGATGACCGCGTCCACCAGTCCGCGCGACCGGGTCAGTTCCTGCCGCAGGTCGGCCAGGCCCTCCCGGCCCTCGAGCAGTCCGGCCAGCTCGGAGCGCAGGCGTCCGGCCTCCTCCGAGGCCGCCTCGAACCGGGAGCGGGCCACCGCGGCCTCCTGCCGGGCGGTGCCGACGGTGGACTGCCGGGCCTGTTGGTCCCGGTCGTTGTCCTCCAGTGCGGCTCGGGCCGCGGCGAGGTCCCCGGCAGCCCGTTCCGCCACGTCCAGGGCGGAACGGGCCCGGGCCACGGCCGCCGTGGCCTCCTCCGGGTCCAGTCCCCCGGCCGCCAGCCGACTGAGCTCCGCCGACTCGCGGGCCCGTTCGACCGCGTCCTCCGCCGCCCGGCGTCTGGCCGTCTCCTCGTCCATCGCGCGGCGGGCCCGGTCCTGGGCCTCGGCGGAGATCTCGGTGCTGCCGGTGGCCGCGGGGGCGGGGTGCTCCACCGATCCGCAGACCTGGCAGGGCTCGTCCGGCCGGAGCTCCTCGGCGAGCAGGGATGCCGCACCCGCCAGACGGCGTTCCACCACCTGGTGCCAGGCATCCACCGCCACCTGGGCGCGGTCCGTGGCGGCCCGCACGGCGTCCTGGGCGGCCTGGAGCCCGGCGCGGTGCTCCTGGTGTGCCAGCGCAGCCTCCCGGCGGGCGGTGGCCTCGTCCATCGCGGCGCGGGCCGACTCTAGCCCGGCGGCGGGAGCGCCGAGTTCTTCGACCCTCTGCTGGAGTGCTCCCCGAGCCTCTGCCAGGGCCTGCCGTTGGGCGTCGGCGGTCTCCGCGCGCTCGGTCAGGTCGGTGATGGAGGCCCGCAGGCGCTCGGTCTCGGCGTCGAGCTCACGCAGGCGCTGGGCGTCCCGTTCCCGGGCGGCCAGTCGGTCGAGTTCGCGGTCAGCACGCTGGCGCAGGGCCTCGAACCGCGCGTCCACGGTGCAGTCCTCCACCTCGGCCGCCCAGGCACAGCAGTGGCCGTCCTCCAGCGCGGTGGCCTGGACGCCCTCCATGGTGACCACGGCGGAACGGTGGGCGTCCTCGG
>JAPFFX010000201.1 GCA_026645375.1 Citricoccus sp. WCRC_4
ACCGAGGCTGCCGAACTCGTCCATGGCGTCAATGCCGACCCCGCCCGATTCGACGAGCTCAGCCTTCAGGCCGCGGCCTTCGCACGGACCTATGACGCGCGCCGCGTCGTGGCCCAATGGCTCGCCCTCGTGCTTGGTGATGCCGGGGCTCCACCCTCGGCGCACGGACCGGCCCGGGAGAGCCATCCCCTCGAGGTGTCGCAACCCCCGGCCCAGCGGGAGAAGTGGGCGGAGATCGGGTCCCTGGTGTCGATGGACCGACTCGTCCAAGCGCAGGAACTGCTCGAGGAAGACCTGCCGTGGCGCCATGCCGGCTCGCAGAGAAGGGTGGCCGGGGAGGTCTTCGGAATCCCCGCCCTGCGGCAGCGTGCACATCACCTCTTCGGCCCGAGAGCACATGAGCCGCTCCGAGAGCTCGGAACGGGGACCGTGGTCGTGTGCGCACCGGGCCTCGACCCGGGGTCCCTCACGGGCCACGTGGCCGGTGAGGTCGTGTCCACGGTCCGGCTGACCGAGGCCTGGGATGACGCGAACGAGGCATTCGATGCCTGGGTGGATCTCATCACCCGCAAGGCACTGTTGACCGATGCCGGTTCGTTCTACGCGATGGGCGACGAGGTGACGGCGCTGGCATGTGCCGTAGCGGCCCATCGACTCGGTGGGTCGTCCGTGTGGGACATGACCGGGGACACGGCCACCGCCGAACGGCTGGCCGCGGCGGTCTGCGACCCCCATCGAGCCACTGACCGTGGTGTCCTGGCCCTGATGGCCGGGCGGTGGTCACACCAGGCCGACAGCGCCTTCGCCGAGGTCCTGGATCGACGGTCGCCCATCGAGGCCCGAGTGCACCGCCCCCTCCTGCGGCGCACTCCTCGGGTGGGCCTGATCGGGACGGAGCTGGACGTGTCCTCGACGATGCGTCCGCTGGACGGGACCACGCTGGAACCGGACACGTGGCAGGCCGGGATCCGCCGGGGGCTCGATGCCCTGCTGATCTCCGGCCCTGCCGCCAGGTCCACTGACTGGACGGCGCCGGCGGGGTCGGCGACCGTCCTCGACCGGGTCGTGACGGAGGCGAGACGCTACAACGTCCCCATCGGACTCATCGACGACCAGGCTGCAAGCCTCGAGCCGGTCCTGCCGATCGCCCGGCGAGCCGATGCGGTACTGGCGCCCGGTGCGGAGGACGTGGCCCGTCTGCACGACCGTCGGCTGGTCTCCTCGCAGGTGGCCACGGCCTTGCCCGTCGACCAACCGCTCGGTGACTCGACCGCCCAGGACGGCGACCTCCAGACAGGCAGCCTGCTCAACCGCTCCGAGGCCCTCGAACTCGTGGTGCGAATGCTTCGGATCAACCAGGCTGGTCCGGCCACCTGAGCCGTGGGCACTCGATGGACTCCTGCGGTGCGATGACACCCGGCATCTCGCCGACACCTCGTCGTGCCGGAACGCCGGGAGGGCCGGCCGGCATGCCGCCACCGGTAGAGTCGGCGACTAGGATAGTGATCCTTGCTTGTCCAAGTTTTCGTCATGCATCTGGAATCCGAGCGCAGAGCACCGAGGGAGCATTGCCATTCAGCATCACGTCATTGCCGACCATCCCCGGGAGGCGGCCCCGGAGGAGAATGGACTCCTGCGCCGCGAATTGCTCGCGGTCCACTCGGAACTGACCCGGGTCGTCGAGGAACGTAACGCACTGGTCGCCCTCCTGAACGAACCTCTGGGTATCTCCGCGAAGACCCTCGGTACCAAGGGCGAGGTGAAGCGACGGGCCCGGAAGCTCAAGAAGCAGCTGGGTCTACTGCGGCAGAGGTACCGCGCGGGCGAACTGACTCCGGTCCAGGTCGGCAACCAGTTACTGCGCATCGGATACGCCAACACACTGCAGGAGCCGCGACAATGGATGGCCCGTGCCAAGGCGGTCCAGGGCGCGACCGTCCAGACCACCAGGAACGGCCTCAAGGTGTTGACGGGGGAATCCTCCGCTAGGGCTTATGAGGTCCAGACACTGTGGCGCGACGTCCTGGAACCGGCACGGGGCCGGGACCATGGCTACCAGGTCGCCGCCCGTCGGCTCGCGATCCGCACCGGCCAGCTCACCGACCAGCTGGTCGTCACCTCCCGGCTGGCCGATCGGGACCCGGCATTCCGGCAGGTCCTGGCCCAGTCACAGGGCCGGGCCAAGGAACTCTCGGGGTGGATCCCGAGGATCCCCGGCCCCCGCGAGCCCATCGAGCCCGTGGCCGACAACCTCGTACTGCACCTGGTCAAGGAGTCGCGTCCCTATTTCTCCAACGGGTTCACCTCGCGGAGCCATGAGAACTTCAAGGCCGAGAAGGCCGCCGGGCTTGATCCCGTGGTGCTCACTGAACCGGGTTTCCCCCGATCGGTGGCAGGCGACGACTTTCCCAGCGTCGAGGACTTCGAGGGGATCCTCCACCATCGGCTGGACACCGGTATCGACTACGCCCGTGTGCCCAGCGACCGCTGGCTGGAGGACTTCGCCTGGCTGGCCTACCGCAAGGTGCGCGAGATCAGGCCCGCCGTCATCCACGTCTCCTCCGGGCGCCGGGGGTATGAGACCGCGTTGGTGGCGTTGGCCCTGAAGGAGAAGACCGGATTGCCCGTGGTCTACGAGGTGCGCTCGTTCTTCGAGGGCAACTGGACCTCGGAGACCGCCATCGAGGACACCTCGGAGGTCTACCGCCGCCGCACGGCCGTGGAGAACATGTGCATGCAGGAAGCGGACGCCGTGCTGACGCTTGGCCAGGCGATGAAGGCGGAGCTGGTCTCCCGGGGCATCCCGGAGGACAAGATCGGGATCGTGCCCAACGGAGTCAACGTGGAGAACTTCGTCCCGGCTCCCGTGGACCAGGAGCTGATGGACCGGTACGGCATCACCATGCCGACCTTCGGATATGTCTCCAACATGGACCACGCCCGCGAGGGGCAGGAGTACCTGATACAAGCCGCTGCCCTCCTCAAGCGGCGTGGCGTCCAGGCCCAGTGCATCCTCGTCGGCGGGGGACAGCGGCTCGCGCACCTGAAGACCCTGGTCCGCGAGCTCGGCGTCCAGGATCGCGTCGTGTTCACCGGGCACATCGACCATGCCGAGGTGTCCGCGCACTACAACCTGATCGACGTCTTCGTGGTGCCCCGGATCCGGGAGCGGGCCGCGTCGTACGTCACCCCCCTGAAGCCGTTCGAGGCCATGGCGATGAGCCGCCCGGTGGTGGCCAGCAACCTGCCCGCCCTGGCCGAGATCGTCGACCCGCCGCATCGGGGTCGCCTGTTCGAACCGGAGGACGCCGCCAGCCTGGCCGACGCCGTGGCCGGGCTGCTGGCCGATCCCGGGCTGCGGGACGAGCTGGGCGCGGCCGGACGGGCGTGGATCGAGGAAGAACGCCAGTGGAAGCACAACGGGCCCCGGTACCGCAGGGTCTTCGAGGACGTCATCGCCCGGGCCGCGCGCCCGGCCCCGGACCACACCGAAGGAGCATGAGACGTGGAACTGCAGTTCCAGGGATTCCGGACCGAACAGGGCTCGCCCGTCCACGAGGCGGTGTCCGCGGCCCGTTACTACACCAGCCGTGACGGCAAGGACCCGTGGCTGTTCGCCTATACCCCCGTGGCCCGGATGAACCCGTACCAGGCGTTGTCCTACGGATCCTTCGGCGACCACGGCCTGGCCGTCACCCCGGTGACCGACCCGTGGAGCTTCGACAGCCTCACGGTGATGGGCGGCCAGACCGAGGGGGTCATCGTCCACCTGCACTGGCTCTCCGTGGTGCTGGCAGACGCCCGCTCGGCCGCCGAAGCCGCCGAGAAGTCCGCGGCGTTCCTGGCCAAGATGTCCGCCTTCCGGGGCAAGGGCGGCAAGATCGTGTGGACCGTGCACAACATGGTCTCCCACGACGCCCGGTTCCTGGAGGAGGAGTTGCGCCTGCAGCAGGGGGTGGCCGATGAGGCGGACCTCATCCACGTCATGACAGAGGACACCCCGGCGCTCGTCGCCCAGCACCTGCGCCTGGACCCGGAGAAGACCATCTGCGTGCCGCACCCGGGCTACCACGGTGCGTATCCCGACGTCGTTCCCCAGGACCATGCCAGGCTGGCCCTCGGCCTGGACCCGGACGAGACCGTCTACCTGGCCTTCGGCGCGATCAAGGCCTACAAGGGCATCGAGAAGCTCGTGGAGGGTTTCAACGTCCTGCTCGAGCGATCCCCCGCACCCCGGCGATTGATCATCGCCGGGGGAGCCGACCAGGACCGGGACACCGCCGCCCTGGTCCGCCAGTTGCGCATGCATCCGTACGTCCTCATCGATGACTCCAAGATCCCCCTGGACACGGCCCAGTACCTGTTGCGGGCGGCCGACCTCATGGTGCTGCCCCACGTGCGTGCCCTGAACTCAGGGGGAGCGTTGCTCGGGCCCACCTTCGGACTGCCCGTGGTCGCCAACAGCGTGGGCGTCCTGCCGGGGCTGCTGGGTCCGGAGATCGCCGAGTTCATCCAGGGGGGGACTCCCGGGGACATCGCCGATGCCCTGGAACGCGCGGACCGGCTCCGCAATGAGGCCTCCCGGGCCGCGGCTCGTGAGTTCGCAGACCGGTACCACCCGCACACGGTGTCCCCGGTGCTGGCCCAGGCCATCCGCGCGGGCCTGCACCTCGACCAGGGGGATTCCGACGCATGAAGGACCTCGTCTCGCAGTTCGGCAGGCGCCCCAAGGTCGGCCTGATCGGGTTCTTCGGCTGGGGCAACTACGGTGACGAGCTGTTCCTGGACCAGTGGCACCGCGTCCTGGACCCCTACTTCGACGCGCAGCCCGTCCACGACCTGATGCGGGCACCGTACTTCAGCCGTGACCCGAAGACGGTGGCCCAGGAGTATGACGCATTCGTCATCGGCGGCGGTGACCTCGTCATTCCGAACAAGGTCTCCGAGCTGTACTGGAACGAGGCGTGGCTGGCCAAGAAGGTCTACATCGCCGGCGTGGGCGTGCCCACCTGGATCAAGAACGAGAACCCGCGCGTGGTGGCGTACATGTCCCGGTTCTTCCAGCACCCCAACGTCCAGTACATCGGGGCACGGGACACGGAGAGCGCCACGTGGATCCGGGAGAACCTGAAGCCGGACATCCCGGTCCGCGTCCACCCCGACCTCGTGTACTCCATGCCGCTGCCGCAACCCCGTCGCTATGCAGAGGACAAGGTGCTGGGCATCAGTGTCCGCCAGCGCCGCAACGAGAAGGTGGACGACTACTCGGCGCTGTCCGCCATGGTGGAGGTGGCCCGGGAGCGCGGGTACGCCATCAAGGTCCTGGTCCTGTCCAACGGACGCACCGGCGCCGCCGACCTCAAGGCCACCGAGCGCCTGCCGTTCCACCCCTTCGAGGTGGTCCACTCGGAGAGCACGGACGAACTGACCGCGGCCCTGGGCGGTCTGGACGTGCTGGCCTCCATGAAGTTCCACGGATCGCTCGTGGCCTCGATGTACGGCGTGCCCTCGATCGTGCTCTCACCGACCACCAAGAGCAAGAACCTCTACCAGTCGCTCGGCCGCACCGAACTGCTGTCCCACCTCAATGACCGGTCCATGGCGGACAAGCTCGAGCCGGCCCAGACCCGGATCGATCCCGCCGCCATCGCCCGCCAGGTCGAGGGGGCACAGCGGGGACTGGCGGAACTCGTCCGGCAGATGCGCCTTCAGCTGGACCCGAAGTCCGTGCTGCCCCGCACGCTGGCGGAGGTCCCCGGGACGGTCCGGGAGTTCGGCCCCGGATCCATGATGCTGGCCCGCCGGGGCGCGGCGGCCGCCACCGCCCGTGCCAGGTCGCTCGCTTCCCGGGGAGCCAGGCGGATCCGCCGGCAGTTCAGCGCCGGTTGACGCGCCGGCCCCCCGGGCACGGGTGGGCCGTCGTCCCGGACCGGTCCCCGGGATCCTTGACATCACGCCGGCCGGGGAGCGCTCAGGCGGCGGTCAGGACAGTCCCATCCGGTCGAACAGCGACTGCATCTGCTCCCGGCCGTAGTCGGCGTTCATGTGGTAGAAGTCCCCGCGCCGGTAGAACGACTTCTCCGACTGGTCCCGCGGGTCAGCCAGGCCGAACTCGTCCCGCGTGAACATCCCGTCGACGACCGTCGACTGCGGCTGGGGCAGGACCTGGACGCCTCGTTCCCGGACGCGCTCCGTCTGCCGGTGGAAGTCCGCCAGGGTCCGTTCGACCTCCCCGCTGGCATAGAGGTCGCCGAAGACCTCGAACCGCTCACCGGTCCGCTCCCTGACCCAGGACAGGGGCAACGGCTGGGGGATGAGCCAGAGCGGACGGTCCGTCGCCCGCTGGAGGATGTCCATCACCAGGCGCGCCTTGGTCTCGTCGAACAGGCCGTCGAGGTAGTGCTGGTACATGGCCTCGGAGGCGATCTGGCCCCGCCGCGGACCGCGGTAGGTGTCCCGCTGGAAGTCGACGGAGCGCTCCACCTGGCGGATGAGGGAGAACATCAGGCCCACGACGACGAAGGCATCGTAGTCCTGCACCCTCACCTCGGTGCCGGACCGGGGATCCACGGGGACCCGGGCGAGGGTGTCGACCCCGTCGCCGTGGCGGATGGCCAGTGGCTCCGTCCCGTAGCTGCGCTCGATGAACAGGTCGGCCTCGTGGGGGGTGTCCTTCAGCAGCGCGCGGACGGCGCGCCCGGCATGACCGAGGTGGGAGTTGCCGATGAAGCAGATCCTCATGAGCCGAAGGCCTCCAGCAGTGCCTCCTCGCAGAACAACTCCTCGCCGGAGGCGGACTGCGCGCCGGCCACGGGACCCGCAGTGCCGTCTGCGGGCTCTCCGGTTGCCGCCGTGGTGGGCGTGGCGGGCGCGATGGTGGCGTCTGCGGAGGTGGCGGCGGGCGGATGCTCGGCGAAGAAGTACCCCATGACGGTGTCCACGCCCTCGGCGGTCACGTCGCGCAGACCGGGGGCGAAGAACCGGCCGGCGCCGGGGCCCGCGGTGATGATCTCGTACGACGGGAAATAGTCCACGTCCTCGAACTCCGCGTACAACTGGCCGGCCGCGGCCCGCAGGACGGCCTTGGAGTACGTGGTGGCCACCATGGCGTTGGCGTCGGTGGCCGTGGCCGCCAGCGGCACGGGGGAGACCGTGAGCAGGAAGCGCAGGCCGGGGTTGTGCCGATGGGCCAGTTCACGGAAGGCCGCGAAGTCGGCATGCACCTCGGCGACGGTGAAATTGCGGAAGGCGTAGACCTCGGGGTCGAAGTCCCCGGCGATCGTTCCCGGGGCCGTCGGATAGACCGTGCCGGACACCACGTGCTCCCAGCCCTCCGTCAGGCCCATCGTGAAGACGAGGACGTCCGCCGTCGTGAGCATCTCGCGCACCTGCTCCAGGTGCCGGCGCCGGTGCTCCAGGACCAGCCCGGGGGATTCCAGCCCGTCCGGCTCCACGGACGGTCGCTGCGCATCGTAGTACCGGCCGTCGCGCGCCCAGACCGGTTCCGCGGGCTCCAGGCCCGCCAGCGCCTCGCGGGCCAGCTGCAGCAGCTGGCGGACGTAGTAGATGTTGCCGTACCGGGCGGAGTAGACGCCGTAGCCGTACTGGTGGGCGATCTGGGCGGGGACCTCGCGCGGCGCGGGCTCGAGGTCCATCACCCGGTACCCGTTGCGGCGCATGTACCGCGAGATGTGCTGGGCGAAGCACGAACCGGCCGTGGCGATCCGGTCCGTCGGGGCGATCTCGTACCGGCGCTGGTAGACCTCGAGCATGGAGTCCGGTTGCCGGGTGCCGACGGCGGGCTTCCAGAAGTTCCGACGGGCACGGCCCCGGTACGGGGACCGGCTGGCCTCCGTACCCGGGATCACCGGTGCCGCGGCGTGGTCGCCGGTGGACACCGGGGACGGTGTGGGCTGGTCAGTCATCGTGATTCCTTGCAGTCAGCCGGCGTGCCCGTCCGCTGCGCGGTGGCGGGCACCTTGAGTGCCTGGGGACGTGCCCGCAGGGCGCGTCCGAGGGCCCAGTCTACGCGGCACGTGGTGGCCCGCCCGGGAGGGGGCCCGACCGGCCTGGGCGCCGACGGCCCCACCGCTCGGAGACAATGGAGGGATGGCCAACTACCTCACCGCCGTGATCCCGCGGCACCTGGAGCCCGCCTTCCGGGACTGGATCGCCCCGCACCTGCCGGCCGCGAACGCCTCCGGGGCCGGCGGACCCGAGGCGGGTGAGCACCTCGTCCTCGAACTCCCGGGCACCACGGCCCGGCTCCACCACGTGGCGCGCGGCGCCGTGCGGGACGCCGTTGCCGTCGGCCGCGGACACGAGGGGGACATGACAGGCTCCGGCGCCGTCTTCCACGGCTACGCGCAGTCCTCGGAGGATGCCACCACGGTCTTCGGGGCCGCCGGGCTGGGCGCGATGATCGCCGCCGGCGACCGGACGCTGGTGGACGCCCCGGACGGGCAGGAGTGGGACGGGTCCTACGTCAAGGTCGCCTGGCGGGGATCCGAGCTGCAGGCACACACCGACTTCTTCCGGCTGGTGCCGATGGCCTACACCGCCGGGCCCGGCCTGCTGGCGGTGTCCGACTCGTGGCAGGTGCTGGTCCGGTTGCGCACGGCGCTCGGCCTGCCGGTGACCGTGCCCGCAGAACTCGCGGCGGCCCTGAGCCTGCAGCGGATCATCGCCGCCCATCCCGTGGACGGGCGGACCCTGTGCTCACAGGTGCGGATGGTCGGCGTCGGCGCCCGGTTGCGCGCCCGCCTGGGCCCGGAGGGCGCGCATGACGTCCGCGTGCACCAGGAGCCGTTCGGCACGCTCTTCGGCGATCCGGGCGGATCGTGGGCGGAGCACGTGCGCGCCGGGGCGATCGGCATGGCCTCGGTCCTGCGCTCCCACGCCGACGTCGGCCTCTCCCTGAGGCTCTCCCTGTCCGGCGGCGCGGACTCACGGGCCGTGCTCGCCGCCCTGCGGCGTGCCGACCCCGGCCAGGACATGACGGTCCTGAGCACCACGAACCGCGGTCCGGCGAACGTCCGCGACGCCGCCGTGGTCCGGCACCTGGCCGAGGCCCTGGGCCTGGTCCTCGGCGCACGTGACGGTCATGAGCTGCGCAGCGTGCGGTACCCCTCGCCCTTCCAGGCCTGGATGACGGGAACGCTGGGACTGCACGACCGGCTCGGGATGGTCCGCAGCAGGGCGCTGCCGGGCAGTCACTACACCCTCACCGGTCACGGCGCGGGGGTCTTCAAGTCGACCTACGGCTGGCGCCCCTTCGCCGGGGTGGCCGCGGACATGACCCGCTTCGACCCGAACGCGGGCCCACTCGCGGCCCGCCTGTCCCAGGACTACCTGGTGTCCGTCGGCGTGGACCCGGCGGCACCGGATGCCTCGGAATGGCACTACATCGCCTGGCGGAACTCGCTGCACGGCGGCCGCAGCACCCTGGTCAACCTGCTGTCCGCGCCACCGCTCATGCAGCGCCGGCTGGCGTCACTGGCCCACGTCGATCCGCGATCGGCCACGGCGCTGCCGGCACCCCTGCGGCGGACCCCCGAGGAGAACGGCCCGCGGCCGAACACCTCCCTGACCTCGGTGATGATGTGCCTCCTGGACCCGGAGCTGGCCTCCCTGCCCCATGACGAGGCGGACAAGGACCTCGACGCCCCGACCCGTCAGCTCATCCTCTCGCTGGCCGGAGGGCCGGTGACCGAGGAGGAGCTCACCCCGGTGCGGACCTTCGGCCGTCCGTCCGACGTGGAGAGCGGGATCGCCGCGACCTTCCTGTCCCTGGCCGCATCATGGGGCCAGGGCGTCGGCCTGGACCACCGGGCCATCGCCCCGCTCGTGGAACAGGGGGGCGGCATCGCCGCGGGCATCGGCCTGGCGGACTGGTACGCCCCGGTCGTCGACCGGGCCCGGGAGAACCTCGCCACGGCGGGCACCATCACCCAGCAGGACGGTTCCTTCGGGAAGCTGTTGCCGTTCCTGCCCCTGGCGGGGGCCGGCCTGGACGGTCCGGTCCCGGACCGGGCACCGGCCGCCCCGGCGCCCACCACCGCGGGCACCAGGCTCCGTCGGGCGGTCGGTGACCTGATGCCCCCGTCGGCGCGGCGGCGGGTCAGTGCCGCGCGACGGCGGATCCTGCGCCGCGACGGGGCCTGACGGGCCGGTGCCTCAGGCGCCGAAGTCGGCGACGCGCTCGCCGACGCCCAGCAGCTGGGCGATGGCCGCGGTCGTGCGTTCGGCCGCGCGGCCGTCACCGTAGGGATTGACGGCGTGGGCCATCGTCTCGTACGCGGAGCGGTCGGTGAGCAGCGTCGAGGTCTCGGTGACGATGCGCTCCTCGTCCGTGCCGATCAGCTTCACGGTCCCGGCGGTGACCGCCTCCGGGCGTTCCGTGTTCTCGCGCATGACCAGGACCGGCTTGCCGAGGCTGGGGGCCTCCTCCTGGACCCCGCCGGAATCGGTGAGCACGACGTCGGCCACGTCCATGAGGTGCGTGAACTCGCCGTAGGCGAGCGGCTCGGTGACCAGGACGTTGTCCAGGCCCTCGAGGGCCGGCAGCACGGCCTCGCGGACCACGGGGTTGCGGTGGGCGGGGAGCACGATGGACAGGCCCGGGACCTCACGTGCCAGCCGGGCCAGGGCCCGGCCGACGCCGCGCATCGCGTCTCCCTGGTTCTCGCGGCGGTGCGTGGTCACCAGCAGGACCTGGCCGTCACCGGCGGCGGAGCGATCGGCCAGGGCCTGCAGTGCCGGGTCGGTGAAGGGCACGCGCTTCTCGACCGTGGTCAGCAGGGCGTCGATCACGGTGTTGCCGGTGACGACGATGTCGTCCGGGTTGATGTTCTCGGTGAGGAGATTGCCCCGGGACGTGGACGTGGGGGCCAGGTGCAGGGAGGCGACCTGGGAGGTGATCTTGCGGTTGGCCTCCTCGGGGAACGGGGAGAACAGGTTCCCCGACCGCAGTCCGGCCTCCGCATGGACCACGGGCACGCCCAGGTAGAAGGCGGCGATCGCCCCGGCGGTGGAGGTGGTCGTGTCCCCCTGCACCACCACCGCATCCGGCTTCTGCTCCTGGATCAGGGCATCCAGCCCGGCCAGGGTGCGCTCCATGATGCCGTTGAGGGTCTGGTTCGGGCGCATGATGTTCAGGTCCGCGTCCGGGGTGATGTCGAAGAGCTCGTTGACCTGGTCCAGCATCTCGCGGTGCTGTCCGGTGACCGTGGTGAAGCACTCGAAGCGGTCGTCCGCCATCAGGGAACGGACAATGGGCGCCATCTTGATGGCCTCCGGCCTCGTGCCATAGATCGGCATGATCTTCTTCGCCGTCATCGTCAAATTCCTCGCTGGGGTCGTTCCGTCGGATTCCCCTCGATGCTACCGTCGAGCCGCGCATACCCCGGGACCGGTGGTGCGGCGGGCCGGGGGGTGGCCCGCCGCCTATACTGTTCGGCAGTGACGACGGCTCAGGCGACAGGGTTTGGCCGCCCGGGACAGTGAACTGGAGACGACCTTTGCCGAAGAGTGCAACAGCGGACGGCACGGCAGCACCTGCCCAGCCCGGCCAGCACGTGGCCGTACGCTTCGGCGAGCTGCAGCGTGTCGGCGCACGTCCGACCCTGGCGAACTACCTCAGGCGACTCTGGGAGGTCCGCGGGTTCATCGGCTACGAGGCCCGCGTGTCCGTGGGGGCCCAGAACCGCCACCACCTGCTCGGCAACATCTGGCTGGTCCTCACCCCGCTGCTGAACGGTGCAACCTACTTCCTGATCTTCGGCGTCCTGCTTGGCACGTCCCGGGGGGTCGAGAACTTCATCGCGTTCCTGACCATCGGTGTGTTCATGTTCACGTTCACCTCCCGGACCATCAGCCAGGCGGCGAACTCCCTGACGCGCAAGAACACGGTGGTCGAGGCCTTCAACTTCCCGCGCATCGCCCTGCCGGTGTCGGTGGTGCTCAAGGACACGCTGTCCTACCTGATCACGCTGGCGACCATGATCGTCATCGTGCTGGCCGTGCCGCCCCTGGAGACCATCACGTGGCGCTGGCTGCTGCTGGTCCCGGTGGTCCTCCTCCAGCTGATGCTCGTCCAGGGGCTGTCGCTGATCTTCGCCCGGATGGTCTCCCGGATCCGCGACTTCGCCCAGATCCTGACGTTCGTGCTCAGGATCTGGATGTACGGCTCGGGCGTGTTCTACTCCTTCGAGTCCCGCATCTCCAACGAGACCGTCCTCAACATCCTCGCCCTGAACCCCATGCACCAGGTCCTGGACATCACCCGCAAGTCCCTCCTCTACGCCACGAGCCCCGGATGGGACCAGTGGCTGATCCTGACGGCGTGGGCGGTGGCCGCCCTGGTGATCGGCGTCGTCGTCTTCTGGCGGGCCGACGAGGCCCTCGGACGGGACGCCAGCAAGTGACGGCCGCATCCCACGAGTCCCGGACCAGCGAGTCCCGGACCGCTCGAGACCGTCCGTCGACCGCCGAGGCCGACGAGATGGACCAGGACGCCACCTTCCGCGTGCTGGAAGAGGAGGACGCGGAGGAGGCCGGCGAGACCCGCGATCCCGGGACGGAGCGCGAGATCGACCACACCAATCGCCCCGCGCTGGTGCTGGACCGCGTCTCCATGACCTTCAAGACCGAGTCCACCCGCGAGGAGGTCGCGCAGAACCTCCCGTGGTACAAGAAGGCGCTGTACACCGCGGTGCGCCGCCAGCCGAGGGTGCGCATCCGCGCACTGCGCGAGCTCTCCCTGGTCGTCGGCGAGGGGGAGTCCATCGGCGTGGTGGGCCGCAACGGCTCGGGCAAGTCGACCCTGTCGAAGATCATCTGCGGCAAGCTGATGCCGACCACCGGGGAGGTCTGGGCCAAGGGCAGCCCCATGATGCTGGGCGTCAACGCCGCCCTCGTCTCGGCGATCTCGGGACGCCAGAACATCATCCTGGGCTGTCTGGCCCTGGGCATGAGCCGGGACGAGATCGATGCCCGGCTGCCGGAGATCGAGGAGTCCACGGGGCTGGGCACGGCCATCCACCTGCCGATCTCCACCTATTCCTCCGGCATGAGCGCACGGCTCCGGTTCGCCATCGCCACCAGCCGCAACCCTGAGGTCCTGGTCATCGACGAGGCCCTCAACGTGGGTGACGCGCAGTTCCGGGAGAGGTCCCAGGAACGCATGCAGGAACTGCGCGAGCAGGCCGGCGCCGTGGTCCTCGTCAGCCACAACTCCAAGACCATCACCAACAGCTGCTCCCGGGTGCTGTGGCTGCACAACGGCGTGGCCGTGGCCGACGGGGAGGCCGAAGAGGTGATGTACCAGTACCGCCGCTACAACTACCTGCTGGCCAAGCAGCGCCTGCAGCCGGCGGACCAACACCTGCGGGCCGTGCAGGCGACCTACCGGCCGACCGTCATCGATCGTGTGGGTTGAGCGTGTTCCTGATGCCCGGTGTTCCTGATGCCCTGTGACGTCAGCCCCGCGGCTCGACGTTCAGTGCATTGACGCTGTCTGCCGGGGGAGGACCCGGGGGTCCTGACCGCCGGTACGCACAGCAACGTCTCCTCGGGGGAATTCGAAGAGCCCGGAGAACTGGACACGGTTCCGGGCGAGGAATGCGCAGGCGGCGGAGACGACCACGAAGAGGATGACCGGTGTGACATCGGGTACTCCCCAGCCGGCAGCCCGCCACACGTCCGCGATGACGAGCAAGACGGTGGTGTGTGCCACGTAGTAGACCATCGACTGGCGGCCCACGCTCTCGAACAGCGGAAGCCGGGGCAGGCGCGCGCCGAACCACAACAGGGCAAGAAGCCCGGGCAGGGGGAGGACGACGGTCACGGGAATGCCTCGTGCCACGGCGACCCACCCGGCAGCCGACCCGATGCCCACGGCCACTCCGACCAGTCCGAAGATCGTTGCCAGCCAGGCCGGAGCCGACTGGATACGGGGGAGCCAGCGGGAGAGCGTCGCCCCGAGGAAGAAGAACGGGCCGTAGAACAGGATCCGCCGGAGCTCGTCCACCTGATCGCCGACCGTCACCAGGATGGCGAGGAAGGCCAGGGCCATGACCCAGGCCGGGATCCACCGGGTGAGCGGGGCTGCGGCGTAGCACACCACCAGGACCACCAGGAACCACTGGTAGGTCCCGTCCACCCATGTCAGCGGATCCAGCATCCCGGCGATGTCACCCTTGACGATGAACTGGATGACGGACCACAGGAACAGGGGCCACAGGATCATCCGCCCCTTGCCCGTGACGTAGCTCCCCAGGGGCTTCGCCAGGGCCCGCGGCAGCAACAGCCCGGAGAGCATGAGCAGCATCGGCATCCGATAGGGGTCGAAGAACCCCGTGACCTCATCCCATCCCGGCGCGCGCCCCGACCCCGACAGGCCCACGTGGATGGCGACCGAGTGGAAGAGCAGGACCAGGAGAATGGCCATTCCCCGAAGGGAGTCCATCCAGTGCATACGGGACGATGACTGGACGGGCGGGGAAGGCATGGATGTGGGCTCCTCGGTCGGCTGGGGTGTGCGTCCCATCGCTCGAATCGCGGTCGGACAGGCCGGACCATACGGCGAACTAGACTATAGGCCGACTACCACGACGAACGTGTTCGACATGCGATCCTAGCGCGAGCAGCTGCCTGCCATCGCTCCATGTCGGCCCGAAGAAGGCACATGTACCTCAAGACCCTGACCGTCCGCGGCTTCAAGTCCTTCGCCTCGGCCACCACCTTCCACTTCGAACCGGGCGTGACCGCCGTGGTGGGCCCCAACGGCTCGGGCAAGTCGAACGTGGTGGACGCCCTGGCCTGGGTGATGGGGGAGCAGGGCGCGAAGAACCTGCGCGGCGGGAAGATGGAGGACGTCATCTTCGCCGGCACCTCGGGGCGGGCCCCGCTGGGCCGCGCCCAGGTCTCCCTGACCATCGACAACTCCGACGGTGCCCTGCCGATCGAGTACTCCGAGGTCACCATCTCCCGCACCCTGTTCCGCAACGGGGGCTCCGAGTACGCCATCAACGGCAACTCCTGCCGGCTGCTGGACATCCAGGAACTGCTCTCCGACTCCGGCCTGGGCCGGGAGATGCACGTGATCGTCGGCCAGGGCCAGCTCGACCGGATCCTGCAGGCCAGCCCGGAGGAGCGGCGCGGTTTCATCGAGGAGGCCTCCGGTGTGCTGAAGCACCGACGGCGCAAGGAGCGCAGCGTCCGCAAGCTCGAGTCGATGCGCGGCAACCTCGACCGCGTCCGGGACCTGTCCGAGGAGGTCCGCCGCCAGCTCGGACCGCTGTCGAAGCAGGCGAAGACCGCCCGGAAGGCCCAGCGCATCCAGTTCGACGTCCGGGACGCCCGCTCGCGGCTGATGGCCGATGACGTGCACCGCCAGCAGGCCGAACTGGAACGGCTCAGCGCCGGTGACCGGGACCTGGAGGAGGCGGTGTCGCAGGCCGAGGCCGAGGTGACCCGGGCCGAGGAGGCCGCCACCGCCGTCGCCGCCCGCCTGGCCACGGCGGCCCAGGCCTCCACAGCTGCCCGTGAGCACTGGTACCAGCTCTCCACCCTGGCCGAGCGCTACCGTTCACTGGCCGCCGTCGCCGCCGAACGCGAACGGTCCCGCCGCGCCCCGGCACCGGCCCCCTCGGGCCCGGACCCGGACAC
>JAPFFX010000202.1 GCA_026645375.1 Citricoccus sp. WCRC_4
CGGCCGATCTACCGGAAGACCGCCGCCCACGGTCACTTCGGCCGCGAGGACCCGGACTTCACCTGGGAGCGCCTGGACCGCGTCGACGCCCTGCGCGCCGCCGTCGGCTGGTGACCGAGGAGCCCCTCTTCCACATCCCGGTGCCCGCACCGGTGACCGGACTGCCGGAGGTCGCCGGGGGCTGGCCGGACGATCCCGTGGCCCGGGTCCTGCTGGACTCCGGGGTTCCCCACCTGGACCGGGAGTTCGACTACCTGGTGCCGCACGCCCTCGACGACGAGGCCCGCCCGGGCGTCCGGGTGCGGGTGCACTTCGGCCACCAGGACGTGCTGGGCTGGCTCGTCTCGCGTGACTCCGAGCCCTCGACCGGGGCCAAGCTGTTGCCCCTGCGCGCGGTGGTCTCCCGCGAGCAGGTCCTCGCGCCGGAGGTCCTGGACCTGGCCCGCGCCGTCGCCGCGCGGTACGCCGGGAACGTGGCCGACGTCCTCCGCGTGGCCGTGCCGCCCCGCGTGGCCCGGGTGGAGAAGCAGATGGACGCCGAGGCCGAGGCGCCGGAGGCGGTCGGGACGGAGGCTGTGGGGGCGGAGGACCCCGATTCACCCGCCCCGGACGCTCTCTCCCCGGCCCCGCCCGCCGCGGATCCCGCGTTCCAGCCCGGGACGGGCAGCCGCTTCGACTGGACCCGCAT
Source organism: Citricoccus sp. WCRC_4 (assembly GCA_026645375.1). GTDB lineage: Bacteria > Actinomycetota > Actinomycetes > Actinomycetales > Micrococcaceae > Citricoccus. The sequence goes on from JAPFFX010000202.1 coordinate 689, forward strand.
GGACGGAGCCACCTCGTTCTTCCGGCAGGTCGCCGCGGGTGAGGGGCCGCGGGCGGCCCTGACCGTGCCGAGCGCCCACGGCAGCTGGGACTCCGCCGCCCTGCTGGCCGACGCAGCCGCACTGGCCGCGGACGCCGGCCGGGCCGCCGTCGTGGTGGTTCCGGACCAGCGCGACCTGGACCGGCTCTGCCGGGCGCTGGACCGCCGCGTGGGCTCCGGCGCCTACGCGCGACTGACCGCCGACGACGGCCCCACCCCCCGCTACCGGGCCTTCCTGCAGCTGCGGCGGGGCCAGCGTCGGATCGCGGTGGGCACGCGGTCCGCGATCTGGGCACCCGTGCCGGACCTCGGCCTGGTGGCCGTCTGGAACGACGACGACGCCCTGCACTCCGAACCCCGAGCGCCCTACCAACACGTCCGGGAGGTGGCCCTGCTGCGCTCGGAGCTGGCCGGTGCCGGACTGCTGCTGGCCTCCACGTCGCGCACCCCAGAGGTCCAGCGGCTGGTCGAGTCCGGCTGGCTGGGGGAGTTGCGCGCGGACCGCCAGGCGGTTCATGCCGCGACCCCCCGGGTGGTGGCCACGGCGGACTCCTGGGAGTCCGAGCGCGACCCGGTGCTGGCGCGCGCGCGTCTGCCGCAGGCCGCATGGAAGGCGGCGAGGGAAGGACTGGAGGGCCGGCACGGTGATCCCGGTCCCGTGCTCGTGCAGGTCGGCCGCAGCGGGTTCATTCCCGCCCTGAGCTGTCAGGACTGCGGCACACCCGCCCGCTGCCGGCACTGCACGGGTCCGCTGGGATACCCGGACCGGACGGCCTCCGCACGGAACGAGACCGCCTGCCGGTGGTGTGGCCGGCGGGAACGCCAGTACGAGTGCCCCGAGTGCGGCAGCCACCGCCTGCGGGCCGGCTCCCGTGGCGTGGACCGGACCGCCGACGAGCTCGGGCGGGCCTTCCCGGACACGCCGATCCTGTCCTCCTCCGGGGACCACATCCTCTCCACCGTGGACAGCACCCCGGCACTCGTGGTCGCCACCATCGGCGCGGAGCCCGTGGCCGAGGGCGGTTATGCGGCTGCGCTGCTGCTCGACGGTGACAACCAGCTCCAGCGCGAGGGGTTGCGCACCCCGGGGCAGGTGTTGTCGCGGTGGTTCGCGGCGGCCGCCCTGGTGAGGCCGCGGCAGGACGGGGGCGTGGCGGTGGTCACCGCGTCGCAGGAGGACGTGGTGGGAGCCCTGGTGCGCATGGACGCCGCCGGGTATGCCTCCCGCCAACTGGCCGAGCGCCGTGAGCTCGGGCTGCCGCCGGCGGTGCGGATGGCCGAGGTGTCCGGGCCCGCCGACGCCGTGGCCGGCTTCATGGACCTCGTGGGCCCCCTCGGTGGACCGTCTCCGCTGCCGTGGGTGGGGCCGGTCCCGGTGGGTGATGACGCGGGATCCGGTCACCCGGACGGCCTTGGCGGTCCGGTCCGGCACCGGGCACTGCTGTTCTTCCCCTATTCTGCGGCGCGCCGGGTCGTCGAGTCGTTGCGGGCCGCACGGGCGGCGGCCAGCGCCCGGCGGTTGACCGAACCGGTGCGGTTGCGTATCGACCCGGTGGACCTGCCGTAGCCGATCCCAGGCAGTGGTGCCTTGCCGGGAGAGGCACGCGGCCTTCCGGTGCGGGGTCTCTGGGCGCCGCGTGGGAGCGGGGCCACGGCGGACCTGACCATCCACAGCCACAGCGGGTGAGTCCTATCATGTCCGAGGCCGTTTCTAGTGTGGGTTGCATGGACGAGGCGAACGGATCGCGGCATGCGATGGACGGTGGAGACACCTGCGGGCGCGCCTCCGATCCCGCGTCATCAGGCGCCTTGACGTCCGCATCATCCACGGCGTGGGCCGGGCTGCTCGATGAGGCTGAGCGCCTGTCCCAGCTCGTGGAGGCACTGGGAGCCGTCCCGGCCGCCATCGCCGAGGCCGAGGCCGTGGACTGGATCCGGGGGCTCGAACGCGTCAAGGCGGCGTGCGCCGCGGCCCAGGCGCTCCAGACCCAGGCATTGCACGCGATGCGCTGCGCGGAGGAAGCCGCCCGTGGGGTCCCGGCGGCCGACCGTGGACGGGGTATCGCGGCCGAGGTGGCCCTGGCCCGGAGGGAATCCCCCTCGCGGGGCTCGCGCGAGCTGGGTGTGGCCCGGGCGCTGGTGGATGACATGCCGTGCACCCGTGATGCACTGCGCCGTGGTGAGATCTCTGAGTACAAGGCGTCCCTCATGGTGAAGGAAACCTCGTGGCTTCCCCGGCAGGAACGCCGTGCGGTGGACGCACTGATGGCCGGGCGGATGGCTGAACTGGGCAACCATCGCTTGGCCGGTGAGGCTCGCGCCCATGCCCAGCGTCTGGATCCCGCAGCGGCCGTGAAGCACACGGACCGCGCGGTGAACGAGCGACGGGTTTCGGTACGCCCTGCGCCCGGCGGCATGGCCTACCTTTCCGCGCTGTTGCCGATGAAGCAGGCCGTGGCCTGCCTGGCAAACCTGAAGCGCACCGCGGCGACCACGACTGGCACCGGCCAGGCCGCCGAGCGCACCCAGGACCAGGTGATGGCCGACCTGTTGGTCGAGCGGGTCACCGGTCAGTCCACCGCGGATGACGTGCCGGTGGAGGTGCACCTGGTGATGACGGACAGCACCCTTCTCGGCGAGGACGGCATGCCTGCGTGGCTGGTCGGCCACGGGCCAATCCCGGCGGGCAGCACCCGAGACGCCGTCCGGGACACCGACGCGGACGTGTTCATCCGCAGGCTCTACACCGAACCGGACACGGGGCAGCTGGTGGGCATGGACTCCCGTCGGCGCGGGTTCACCGGGCTCCTGCGTCGCCTCATCATCCTTCGCGATGACACCTGCCGCACGCCGTGGTGCGACGCTCCGGTGCGGCACATCGATCACGCCACTCCGGTCCGCGAGGGCGGGGCGACGAGCTTCGACAATGCCTCCGGGCTGTGTGTACGGTGCAACTACACGAAGGAGCACCGGGGGTGGACCCACCGCGTCGGGTCCGGCGGTCTCGAGGTCCGCACGCCGACCGGCCACGGGTACCTCGCAGCCACCGGGCCGTTGATTCCATCCGTCCGGCCGGCGGATCGCACAGACCCGCCCTGCATCACGCCATCATCCGCATCCACGGAGCCACCGGGTCTCACCGCGTCCCGCTGCACGTCGGACCGGCATCGGGGCAAACCCATCCCCATGGAGGCGGCGGACATCCAGCTGCCACCGAGACTGCCCGACGACCCGTGGGTCCCGGTGCCCCACGGAATCAGCCTGCCCGAAGCCCACCTGGCCTTGTACCTGGCTGCTGCCTAGTGGAGCGGCGTGTGGCTGCGGTTGGGCAGGAAGTCTCGGATCAGCCCGGCCGTCTCGGGGGCCCGTTCATAGTGGATGAGGTGCCCGACGCCGTCGAGCATCTCCAGGCTGACCCGGGCGGAGACTTCACCGATCCGACGGGCCAGGCGTTCCTGGCCGACCACGGAGCCCAGCTCGTCCTGGGCGCCTGCGACGAGCAGGACGGGCAACTCCAACCGATCGGCAACGTCCAGGACCGTTCCCCTGATCGACGCCCGATACGACTCCACGAGCACCCGGCGGTGGTCGAATGCGGAGAAGTAACTCTGATGCTGGTCATGGAGGTACGCGAGCGTATGGCGGTCCTGTGTCTTGGCCATCACCGTCCCCGTGAACCAGACGACCATCGGGGACGAGAGCAGGGCCATGCCCAGCGCCTCGGGCAGGGCAGCGGAGGCCGCGTAGTAACCCAGGGCCAGCCGGGCCAGGGCCCGTTCTGAGGGGCTGCCGTCGGCGGATAGGGCCGGTTCGCAGATCGGATTGACGAGGATGAGCTCGCTCCATCGCGACGGCTGTTCCGCGGCGAGGTGCGAGGCCACCACGGAGCCGAAGGAATGGCCGAGCAGCACAGGCCTGTCCGCCGTCGCCTCCGGCACTGAGGCCCGTCGCCCAGCAGCGGGTACCCTGACCAGGCCCAACGCGTGCACCGCGTTGCCCACCGCGGTGGCGTAGTGCGCGACGGTGTGTTCGGCATCCGGGAAGGCGGGGGAGTGCCCGAACCCGGGCAGCTCGGGGAGGTAGAGCTCCATGTCCGGTAGACAGTCGGCGAGCAGCGCCAGCCCGTGGTGATCACCGCGGAAGCCATGCAGCATGACCATCGGCGCGGTGGGGCCTTCTGCGGCGGGGTGGCGCTCCACCGCGTAGTGCCAGACGGCAAGCGGAGTGGCGCGGCCAG
>JAPFFX010000210.1 GCA_026645375.1 Citricoccus sp. WCRC_4
CGTCAGGGCACCATGAGCGCCACGAGGGGTGCCACGCCGGGCAGGTCCTGGAAGGACGCCACCTCGGTGGCGACCCGCTCGGCCCGTTCGGCGCTCAGCCGCCCGGAGAAGGCCGCGTTGAGGCGGTACTTCTCCAGGATCTGCTCGTGTGCCAGGGGCGCATGGTGGACGTCCCCGAGCGGGGAGTCCACGCGCTCGCGGTGCACGGTGCCGTCGCACAACCGGACCTCCACCTCCGCGGTGAGGACCTCGCCGTCGTCGAGGGTCCCCCGGATCTCGATGCGGTCCAGGAGCCGCGCCACGCGCGGGTCAGCCATCGCCTCCGGGGCCAGGTGCTCGGGCCGGACCGTGCCGAAGGCGAGCGCCGCGGCCGCGGTGTAGTGGATGCTGAAGGCGGCGGACACCTCCGGGCAGTTGCCCGGGTCGAACCTCTGCCCCACGAATCCGGCCGCCGTGCGGGGGGTGACGTGGACGATGACACGGTCGATCTGATCGGCGCGCACGCGAAGGTCCTGCAGCAGCCGGGCGCAGGCGTCCAGGGACGGCTGGGCCGCCCGGCAGCAGGACCAGGGCTTGATCACGGCGTCGGCGTAGAACTCCTCACCCAGCCGCTCGACCATCACCTCGGGGTCGGGGTCCGCGCAGTAGGTCTGCAGGAAGCCGAATCGCCCGCCGATCGGGTCCGCGGGGCCGGTCACCCCGGACGCCGCCAGCTCCGCCGCGGTGATCGCGTTGCGGGCTGCGAAGGCCATGGGCAGCTTGAAGGCGCTGGCGTGGTCGAAGATGCTGGCGACGGTGCCGGCCAGCTGGTTCACGGCGATCCCCAGGGCGTGCCGCGTGCGCTCCTCGTCGAGGCCCATCAGCAGGCAGGCGGTGACGGTCGCGCCCACCCCGTTGACGGTTCCGGTGTTGTCCTGGCCGGAGTAGACGTCGAATCCCGAGCCGAAGGCGAGCCGGGCCGCGAGGTCCTCCCCCACGAGCAGCGCGGTGAGGATCTCCCGGCCGGTCGAGCCCTCGCGCTCACCGACGGCCAGTGCCACGGGGACGGTGGTCCCCGTGAGGTGAGCGGCCACCTGTCGCTGTCGCGGCCCCTCGGCACCCACGGGTTCGAAGTCGAAGGAGCGCATCAGCGCCGCATTGAGCATGGCGGCGTGGTGCGCCGGTATGCGCCGGCCGTCACCGAGGACGGTGGCGTCCGGCCGGCCACCCCACCCCGCGACGCTGTCCACCAGCTCCTGCATGCCCCGGGCCCGGTGGCCGGCCGCGATGTTCCCCAGGGCGTCCAGCATGCGGTGGCGGGCCCGCCGCAGGACAGCCTCGCTGAAGTCCTCGTACCGGACCTGGTGGGCATGCCGGACCAGTCGGTCCGTCAGGGTCTGTTCCACCGTGGCGACGCCGGCCCCCCGGCCCGGTGCCCCGTCCGCCATCTCAGGCGTCCGTCCGCGGTCCGTGACCTGCGTCGACGGACTCGCGAGGCGTGTTCCGGGTGGCGATGCGCTTGGTCACCTTGAAGCGGGCACGCTCCACGTGGGTACTCTGCATCCCTTCCGCTCCCTCGGGCACCAGGCGGATGCAGACCAGGCCGGCCACGAGCACGGCGACCCAGAAGACTCCCACGAGAGGCAGGCCCCCGGCGATCATCAGGCCCGTGACGATCATCGGGGTGAAGCCGGCGCCCAGCGTGGAGGCCAGTTGGTAGGACAGCGAGGCGCCGGTGTACCGCACCCGCGGCGGGAACAGTTCGGAGATGAAGGCACCGATCGGTCCGGCCAGGATGCCCTGGACCACGCCGTTGCCGATGAGGATCGCGATGACGAACAGCCACGGGTCACCGCTGGTGAGCATCACCAGGATGGGCCACGCCAGCACGACACCGGCCACGGCGCCGATGGTCAGGACGGTCCGGCGACCGATGCGGTCACTCATCCGGGCCGCGAAGAACGAGACGGCCACGGTGACCACCGCGGCGGCGCCCTTCCAGTTCAGGACCCACTCGCGGCTGATGCCGTCGTTGACTGCCTGGGCCACACCCCAGGAGGTGAGGATGCCTTGGCAGGCGTAGAAGCCGAGGCTGGCGACCAGGGTCAGGGCCACCGTCTTGGAGTGTCGGGTGACGATCTCGGCCAGCGGCGTCTTCCGGGTCTCCTCGAGCTGCTCGGCCTTGGCGGCCAGCTGCTCGAAGACCGGGGACTCGGCGACCTTGAGCCGGACCACCATGCCGATGAGGATGAGCACGGCGCTGAGCAGGAAGGGCACGCGCCATCCCCACTCGAGGAAGGCGTCGCCGGTCAGGGCCGACGTCGCCGACACCACCAGCGTGGCCAGCAGGCCACCGGCGGGTCCGCCGGCGTTGGCGAACGCCGCCGCGAAGCCGCGCCGCGAGGCAGGGGCGTGCTCGAGGGCCATCAGCGTGGCACCGCCCCACTCGCCGCCGACGGAGATGCCCTGCACCATGCGCAGCAGTACCAGGACCACCGGGGACAGCCAGCCCAGCACCTCCGGGGTCGGCAGCAGGCCGATGGCGATCGTGGCGACGCCCATCATCATCATCGACACGACGAGCATCTGCTTCCGGCCCACTCGGTCACCGAAGTGGCCGAACACCACACCGCCCAGGGGGCGGGCCAGGTACCCGGCGGCCAGGGTGCCGAAGGAGGCGAAGAGTGCCAGGGCCGGGTCCAGGTTGGAGAAGAACACCTTGTCGAAGACGATCGAGGCCGCCGTCGCGTACAGGATGAAGTCGTAGTACTCGATGATCGAGCCGAGCATGCTCGAACCGAGGACGCGACGCAGGTCCTTGGTGTTCAGGGTGTCCTTCGGCGCCGACGACTGGGCGTCGGCAGGGCTGTTCGAGGTCTGGTGCATGATGTCCAACTTCCGGGCGCCGGTTCGGCACGGGGGTGGTGGCCGCCGCTGGGGAGTCCAGGCGGCGGCGTCGTCAGGCTGGGAAGGGGGCGCACCCGGCAGGACCGGGCGCGCGTGAAGACATGGGTCAGGCCGACGTCAGGCGGCGGACGACCGGCGGGATGCCGAAGTCGCGGAAGTCCAGGGGGCGGTAGTCGCTCCACATGTTCCACCAGTTGTCCTCGGGGCCCCAGATGACCGGTTCACGGCCGTCGTCGTAGATCTGCTCCAGGTCCGTGTACAGCTCCACGACGGCGCCGGAGTGCTCTACATAATAGGCCGCGATGTTGTGGCCCGCGCCATGGCGGACAGGGCCCCAGATCAGGTCCCGGCCGACCTTGTTCAGCCGGTCTCCGAGCTTGGCCAGGTCCGCCACCGACTGGGTCTGCCACGCGTGGTGGTGGAAGGTGCCCTTGCCGGGCAGCAGGGCGATGCCGTGGTGGTCCGGGTTGCACCGCATGAAGTAGGCGTAGTCGTCACCGATCACGTCGGAGAGCCGGAAATCCAGGACGCGCTGCAGGAACTCCATCATCGAGCGCGTGTTGCGCGGATGGAAGTTGAGGTGGCCGTAGCGGTCCGGGCCGAAGCCCTTCAGCGGGGCCACGTCCAGCTGGCGCCCGATCATGATCTCGAAGACCCAGCCCTCCGGGCCGACGAAGCTGAACCCGTCCTCGACGCCGGCCGTGCGGGTCGACTCGGTGAGCACCTCGAGGTTCTCGTCCTCGACGCGGCGGCGGATGGTGCGCAGCGCGTCACCGTCCCGGGCCACCAGCCCGAGGGAGTCCACGCCGTTGACGTCCGATGCCCGATAGATGAGCTCATGGTGGACGTCGCCCGCCGCCAGGTAGGCGGCATCCCCGGACTGCTCGGTCACGCGCAGTCCGAGCAGTTGGGTCGCGTCCCAGATGGAGGCGTCGAGGTCCGTTGTCTGGATCCCCACGTGGCCCATCTCGCTGATCAGTCCCCAGGACATGTCTGTTTCCTCATTCCTCTCGTGGCGGGTGACGCAGCGCGTCCCCCGCCGAGCCGGTTGGGCTCAGTGGGCTCAGTGGGCGACGGCGACCGGTCGCGCGGTCTCGGCGTCGGCGGCCGGGATGCCGGCCTCCTCGAACAGCGCGCGGTAGGCACCGGTCTCTCCCTTGCCCTGCGCCTTGCGGTGGTCGAGGGCGCGGGCACGCCCCACGGAGCCCAGGTAGAACCGCTCGTAGAGCTCGTTGCGCGAGCCCAGTGCCGAGCCGGCGAAGTCCCACGCGGTACGGAAGATCCGGGCGCGCTCCCGGGCGGTGATGCCCTGGGCACCGGGCAGGTAGCGCTCCACGAGGGGGCCCAGCCGGGGGTGGTCGAAGGCGGCCGCCGTCGGCGTCGCGAGCAGGTTGTGCGAACCCATGGTCTTGATGATGTCGTTCACCCGTGCCATCCAGATCGGCATCATGGTGCGTAGCGAGGAGATGTCGTCGTGGCAGAACCATGCGCCCCCTCCCCAGTCCGAGGAGTTCACCTCGGCCGAGTGGACCACGGCCCGGGCAATGCGCAGGTAGGAGTAGATCTCCCCCAGCATCGCGGCGGTGTCCGGCTTGGTGTCGGTGCCGGTGGCCTTGGCCATCTGCACGCACAGGTCGTAGGCGAATTCCAGCTTCACGCAGGCGCGGATGGCGGTCTGCTGCTGGGTGTTGCCCGTCGCCGTGCCCGCGTTGATCCGGTTGTAGACGTCGAGGTTGCCGTCGATGAACACGCGGTGCCAAGGCACCAGGACGTCCTCGAAGATCACGACGGCGTCCTGCTCGTCGAAGCGGGCGGAGAACGGGCGGTCCACCACGTCCATGTCCACGACGTACGAGTCCCGGCACACGGAGACCACGCCGGGGGTGTTGACCGGGATGGCGAAGGAGATGGCGTACTCCTCGTGACCCGGGAAGATGGGCGTGGCGGGGTAGACGTAGAGCTCGTCGGCGATCGGCCCCAGGGTGGCGAGCATCTTGGCGCCGCGGACGACGACGCCGGCGTCGGTCCGGTCCACGACCCGCAGGGTCAGGTCCTCGTTGACGCCCTCGAACTCGCCGACGGACTTGTCGATGGCCGCGTGCACGATGGTGTGGGTCAGCGCCAGGTCGCGGTCGATCACCTC
>JAPFFX010000281.1 GCA_026645375.1 Citricoccus sp. WCRC_4
GTTGAAGCTCCCCATAACTCGACCCTAGCTGCGCACGCTCGGTATGAATCACAGAGATAAGGGACAGGGTTCTCCCGCACGATGTGGACGGACGCCCGGAGTCGTGCACATATAGGGATCCTTGGGTTCTAGCGGTGATTGCAACACCCCGGTTGAAGCGAGATGCGAGACGAGGTGTTGGAGGTGCGATTTGGTGGCTACATGGTTGCCGAGGTGCATCAGAAGTTCTGGGAGGCGATGGCCCGCGGTGAGTTCATCACCGACGCGGCGCAGGGCGCGGGCAGTTACCGCAAGCAGGGGGCTCGGTGGCTCGTTGCTTGTGGTGGTGTCCGTCCTCGGCGGGGTCGGAACCTGAAGGGACGGTGCTTGACGTTCGCCGAGCGAGAGGAGATCGCCCTGCTGCGGGCCCGACGCCAGGGCGTGCGGCAGATCGCAGCGGCGGTGGGCCGCCCGCCCTCGACGATCAGCCGGGAACTGCGCCGCAATGCAGACCGCGCCGGAGGTTATCGGGCCAGCACCGCGCACGCGGCCGCCTACGAACGGGCCAGCCGCCCGAAGCCGGCCAAGCTGATCAGCAACCTCCGCCTGCGCGAGCGAGTGGAGTCGGACCTGGACCAGAAGTACTCACCGGAGCAGATCGCCGGCCGGTTGCGACGGGAGTTCCCCGAGGATCCGGAGATGCAGGTGCACCACGAGACGATCTACCAAGCGCTCTACCTCTCCTCCCGCGGTGCGCTGCGGCGCGAGCTCACCCGGCGGCTGCGCACCGGGCGCAGCGTGCGCAAGCCGGGTCGCAAGGCCGGCCAGCGTAAGAACCGCATCCCGGACCCGGTCAGCATCACCGAGCGTGCCCCCGAGGCCGATGACCGCGCCGTGCCCGGGCATTGGGAGGGGGATTTGATCCTGGGGCGCCGCAACGCCTCGGCGATCGGGACGCTGGTCGAGCGGACCACCAACTACACCATGCTGGTCCACCTGCCCCACGGGTACACCCCCGAGTTGATGCGCGAGGCGCTGGCACGGAAGATCCAGACCCTGCCCAAGGCATTGCGCACCTCGCTGACCTGGGACCACGGGACGGAGATGCGCGACTGGAAACAGGTCAAGCTCGCCGCCGACATCGAGGTCTACTTCGCCGACCCGCACTCACCGTGGCAACGCCCGGTCAACGAGAACACCAATGGACTGCTGCGGCAGTACTTCCCCAAGGGCAGCGACCTGTCGGTGCACAGCGAAGCAGACCTCGACGCGGTCGCCGCCGAGCTCAACGACCGGCCCCGTAAACGGCTAGAGTTCCGCAAACCGATCGAAGACATCGGGCCGCTGCTGTTGCAATGACCGCCAGAATCCGCCGATCAACGAACGGACATGACTGAGCGCGAGCCCCCAGTCATCCAAGTGAAATGCCCGGGGTGCTTCGGCGTTGCGGGCAGTTCCTGGCTACCAATACGAGAGTGGGCTGAGTCGTGGGTAGCGTGCACGGAGCGCGTGCCCGTCATCCTCCAGACGGCCATCGGCCAAGGCCTGGGGGTCGGACCTCACGGCCTCGAAGTAGGCCTGGCCCTGGGCGACGATCCAGCTGCGAAAATCCGTGAAGCAATCATCCGAGCATCCGCCCATCAACAGGTACGCCGCGCCCCACAGATCCCAGGAGTAGAGCTCGTCGCGGTGGGCCGCGAAGGCCACGTAGGACGCGGCGATCTCCTGGGTCGGCAACCCCGCGAGAGCGGTTGTCAGTGTCTCGGTCTGGTCCTCGACGCTGCCACCGGCCGATGACCCGGACTGGTCGATGAGGTTCCAGAACCGTTCATCGTCCATCGCCGCATCCGGTCAGCTCGAGGCCCAGCATCACGCTGAGCGCGACGCCCGCAATAGGTCTCCTCACACTGGTTCATGACCTCAAGCTGGTCCCTGTCCTCAATGCTCGGCACGGTCATCGCGGAGGTGCGTGGTGATCTGGCGTCGTTGCGGTACGTGTTGGCAGATCTGTTCCACGGCGCGGTCCCCGCCCTTCAGCGCGGCCGCGGGCACGTCGATGACCTCGCCGTTCAGGCCCACGACGGTGGTCTCTACGTCGTCCGGATCCGAGGCGTCCTGTTCCACCGCGGCGACCTGGTCCCAGGCCAGCGACCGCCGGAATCGACCATCCGTGATCAGCACACCGTCCTCGCCCACGATCAGCTTGAGCCCCTTGGGTACCCCAGCCAGGCGCGCGAGCAACTTGACGGGGTAGACCGTCCCGGTGACCTCCGGGCCCGGTAGTGGGCCCATCACCGGTGCGACCAGGCCCGGGGCGCCTGGCTCGGGTTCCTCGTCCAGGTCTTCGGCCGGGACCCCGACGGCCAGGGTCGCATCCAGCCCGGCCAGCCAGGCTCGCACATCCTCGTCGGTGACCGCGCGCACGGCCGCACCCAAGTCCTCCAGGGATGGTTGCGGTGCCTGCAGGAAGGCCGCCTCGGCGGCATCGAAGAGCTCGACGGTCTCGTGCTGCGGGTCCTCGAGTTGGTCCTGGACCTCCTGGCAGGCCGCCTCCCGGTCGGCGTCCGTCACACCGTCGTCCCGCAATTCGCGCAGGATGCCCAGAATCCCCTCGGCCGCCTGACGCAGGGAGGACTGTGCGGTCCGCACGATGATCACCGCCATACCGGATCGCGGTTGCAGCGCCTGGCCGGCCTCGATGTCGTAGACCACCCCCGCATCCCGGCGCAACCGCCGGAAGGTCCGGCGACGCAGCGTCGTGAGCACCA
>JAPFFX010000319.1 GCA_026645375.1 Citricoccus sp. WCRC_4
TTCGTGTACGACCGCGAGGGCAGAGAGTACATAGATTTCCTGGCGGGAGCCGGGACTCTCAACTACGGTCACAACGATCCGGACATGAAGTCCGCCCTCATGGCCTATATCGCCGGGGACGGGATCGCCCACGGACTCGATCTGCACACGACCGCGAAGGGCGACTTCCTCGCGGCGTTCCACGAGGTCGTCCTCGAGCCCCGGCAGATGGACTACAGGGTGCAGTTCACCGGCCCCACGGGGACCAACGCCGTCGAGGCCGCCCTGAAGCTGGCCCGCAAGGTCACCGGACGGACCAACGTCATCGCGTTCACCAACGCCTTCCACGGGGTCAGTATGGGCTCACTGGCCGCCACGGGGAGCGCGCACCACCGCATGTCGGGCCAGGGCCTCCAGGGAGTGACCCGGATGGCCTATGACGGGTACTACGGGCCTGACATCGACACCGCTGAACTTCTTGCGCACATGCTCGCCGATGGGTCGAGCGGGGTCGATGCCCCCGCAGCGATCATCCTGGAGTGCGTCCAGGGTGAGGGCGGCCTCAACCAGGTCTCGCCCGCCTGGCTGAGACGCGTCGCCGCCCTGGCCGCCCAGCATGGTGCGCTGCTCATCGTCGATGACTGCCAGGCCGGCTGCGGGCGCACCGGGACGTTCTTCAGCTTCGAGGACATGGGGGTCTCCCCTGATCTCGTGGTCCTGGCCAAGTCGATCTCCGGTTTCGGCCTGCCGATGTCCCTACTGCTGATCCGGCCGGACCTCGACCGGTGGAAGCCCGGTGAGCACAATGGCACCTTCCGCGGCAATGCCCACGCCTTCGTGACGGCTGAGGTGGCGATCCGCAAGTTCTGGGCGGGCAATCAGTTTGCGGAGGTGCTCGAGCGTCGTTCTGGGCTCGTGCGGACCCGGCTGGAGGAGATCTCGGGATCGATGCCGGGATCCCGGGTCAAGGGCCGCGGGATGATGCAGGGCCTGGATGTGATCGACGAGGACGTCTCCAGCGCCGTGCGGCGGACCTGCGTCGCGCATGGCCTCCTGATCGAGGCAGGCGGCCCGAACGACGAGGTCATCAAGGTCATGGCACCCCTGACGACCGACGAGGCCACTCTGGACCGTGGCCTGGAGATCCTCGGGTCGGCGGTGTCCCTGCACGCCGACGACCCCCGTGCCACCCCAGTGGCCGGTTGAGATCCGGTCGGAACGGAGTGCGAGATGCCCGATCCGGTGCACGACGTGGACGTGTTGATCGACAGCCGTTTCGACCAGAGGGTGCGCTGGTCCCCCGGTGAACGACTGGACCACCTCTTCGAGCAGAAGGTGGACAGCCTGGACATCCGCGGACAGTCCGGCCGGCTGGCGGTGGACTCCGAGCAGGGGGCCCTGACGTACGCCGAGCTGGACCGCCGGGCCAACAGGCTCGCCCGCCACCTGGCCCAGCGCGGCGTCCGGTCCGGAGACCGGGTCGGCTTGCTCTTCGACCATGCGCTCGATGGATACACCGGCATGCTCGCCACGCTCAAGCTGAACGCGGCCTACGTACCGCTCGACCCGGGGTTCCCTCCCGACCGCATCGCGTATATCTGCCACGACGCCGAGGTCCACACCGTCGTCACCTGCACCTCCCAGCTTGCGGCACTGGAGTCCGTCACGGCGGAGGCCGTCGCCGTGGACGCGGAGGCCGCTGCCATCGCGGTGCAGCCCTCCCACCGGCTCGATCCGGACGAACGCGGCCTTCCCGTGGATGAGCTGGCCTACGTGATCTACACCTCGGGGACGACCGGACGGCCCAAGGGCGTGGCGATCGAGCACGCGAGCATCTGCAACTTCGTGCGCGTGGCGGCCGAGGTCTACGGCGTCACGGACGACGACCGGATCTACCAGGGCATGACGATCGCGTTCGACTTCTCGGTCGAGGAGATCTGGGTGCCCTGGATGGCGGGCGCCACCCTGGTGCCGAAGCCCTACGGGGCCGCCCTGGTCGGGGAGGAACTGCACCAGTTCCTGCAGTCACAGCGAATCACCGGCCTGTGCTGCGTCCCCACCCTGCTCGCCACGCTGGAGGACGACCTGCCCGGACTGAGGTTCCTGCTCGTCTCGGGCGAGGCCTGCCCGCAGGACCTCATCACCCGCTGGCACCGCCCGAACCGGCGTTTCCTGAATGTGTATGGACCGACGGAGGCCACCGTCACGGCCACGTGGACGACCCTCGACCCCGACCACCGCGTGACCATCGGAGTCCCGCTGCCCACCTACTCGGTAGCCCTCCTGGATCCCCAGTCCGACCGGGTGGTCACCCGCGGCGGGGTGGGTGAGATCTGCGTCGGCGGCATCGCCCTGTCCCCCGGTTACGTCCACCGCCCCGACCTCACCGCCAAGGCGTTCATCCAGGACAGCATCGGCCTGCCCAACAATCCCTCCGGCCGCCTGTACCGCACCGGTGACCTGGGGCGGATCGGTGAGGACGGGAACATCGAGTACCTGGGTCGCATCGACCTGCAGGTCAAGATCCGCGGATACCGCATCGAACTGACGGAGATCGAGTCGGTCCTGATGCAGTGCCCCGGGATCGCCACGGCGGTCGTCGAGCCGTACCGGCCGGAGCCTGACGTCGTCGAGCTCGCCGCCTACTATTGCCGCCGCGGGGACTCGATCGTGGACCCCCTGCAGGTGCAGGGGCTGCTGCGTGACCGGCTGCCGGGATACATGGTGCCCTCGTATCTCACCGAACTCGAGAAGATGCCCATGCTCCCCTCGGACAAGGTCGACCGCAAGCGGCTCCCCCCGCCAGGTCCGGCCGACCGGCTGGGCGCGGCGGCGGAGACGGTGGATCCCGAGGGGCCCGTCGAACATGAGCTCGCCCGGCTCCTGGCCGATGTACTGCGCATGGAGAGGGTCGGGGTCACGTCGCACTTCTTCGACGAGCTGGGTGGCGACTCCCTGCTGATGGCACGGTTCTGCGCCCGCGTCCGTGAGCACCCGGGGCTGGGCCACCCGGTCATGCAGGACGTCTACCGGCACCCGACCATCCGCGACCTGGCCTCCGCGCTCGTGGTCCCCGCCACGTCCGCCGGGACCGGGGCCATACCGGCCGAAGCCGCCATCGCGGCCCCGCCACCGGCCCACCGGGTGGGCAGGGCGCGGTACGCAGGAATGGGCGTGGCCCAGGCCCTGACCTTCGTGGCGCTGACCAGCCTGTCCGCGTTCGTCTTCATCCTGCTGTTCGACTGGCTGACCGCCGCCCCGGACTGGTGGCAGGCCCTGTCCCGGTCGGTGGGCATGGCCGCCGCCATGCTCGTGTTCCTCTCGATCCTGCCCGTGGTGGCGAAGTGGCTGCTGGTGGGCCGGACCACGGTGGAGCAGATCCCCGTCTGGGGTGCGGGTTACTACCACTACTGGGTGGTGCGCTGGCTGCTGGGCCTGAGCCCGGCCAGGCTCGCGGCCGGGACGCCGGTCTTCGTCTGGTACCTACGCCTGCTGGGAGCCAGGGTCGGCAGGAACACGATCATCCACGGCAACACCATTCCCGCATTCCCAGACCTGCTCACGATCGGCAGCAACGTCGTGATCTGTCCCGGCACCACGTTCAACTGCTACCGGGTGGACTCCGGAGTGATCCGCAGCGGGCCGGTGACCGTCGGCGACCGGGCGTTCGTGGGGGGCCACGGCGTCCTGGACATCGACACCGTGATCGGTGAGGGCGCGCAGCTGGCACACTCCTCGAGCCTGGCTCCCGGCCAGCGCATTCCCGCCGGCGAGAACTGGCACGGCACGCCGGCGGTGTCCGGCGGTGACGATCACCGCACCGTGCCGGACGTCGCCCCGCGGCCCTGGCGCGGCGCCGTGTTCGGCCTCTGGGTCATCCTGACACCGGTCCTGCTGGCCGCCCCGCTGTTCACGATCACCTGGGCCCTGATCCACGCCTTCCCGATCATCGGCGGCCCGCTGATGGGCGTCCAGCAGCTTCCCTGGACCGCCTGGCCCTACAACCTCCTCGCCCTGGGGATCACGCTGGTCCTCATCCCCGTGGGCATCGCCACCGGCCTGGTGTGGGTCTTCACCGTGCCACGCCTGGTCAACCGGCTGGTCGTGCCCGGCCGGGTCTACCCGCTCTACGGCGTGGGATACGTGGCCATGCGCATGGTGATGCGGATGACCAATGCCCGCTTCGCTCAGCTGTTCGGGGACAGCAACTACATCACCGGTTATCTCTCGATGCTGGGCTACCGGATCAAGCCGGTCATCCAGACCGGCACCAATTTCGGCATGTTCACCCGCCACGACATCCCCTACCTGGTCCGCCTGGGCACGGGAACCATGGTCTCGGACGGCATCGTCTTCATGAACGCCGAGTACTCGAGCACCGCCTTCCGGGTCGGTCCCACGGAGGTCGGTGCCCACAGCTTCTTCGGCAACGACGTACTCGTCACGCCCCGGGCGAGGATCGGCGACAACGTCCTGCTCGCCACCAAGGTGTTGGTCCCGGTCTCCGGCGCGGTGCGCCACGACGTCGGCCTGTTGGGGTCACCGGCCTTCGAGATCCCCCGCAGCGTGATGCGCGACGCCGCGTTCGACGACCTGAAGGACGGGCCCGAGCACGACCGGTTGCTCCAGGCCAAGCTTCGCTACAACACGATGACCATCGTGCTGCGCCTGCTGACCCGGTGGTTCATCGGCGTGCTGGCCACCGTCCTGTCCCTGTGGGCCATCGACTTGCACCCGGACTTCGGCTCCTGGCCGATGGCGCTCGTCCTGTTCCTGCTGCCCCTGTTCTCGGCGGTCTACTTCGCCGTGCTCGAGCAGGCCACCATGGGGTTCCGGAGCATGCAGCCCCAGTACTGCTCCATCTACAACCCCTACTTCTGGCGGCACGAACGGTTCTGGAAACTCCAGTCCGACGCGGCGGCCGGCCTGGTCAACGGGACACCCTTCAAGGCCTGGCTGTTGCGGCTCCACGGGGCCAGGATCGGCCGGCAGCTGTTCGATGACGGCAGCAACTTCGTCGAGCGGTCCCTGGTCACCGTCGGGGACTACTGCACCCTCAACCTCGGCAGCATCCTGCAGGGACACTCGCTCGAGGACGGGACGTTCAAGTCCGACTTCATCGTGGTCGAGGACGGCGTGACCCTCGCCCCCAAGGCGTTCGTCCACTACGGCACCCACCTCGGCGAGAACTCCCTGATCGACACCGACGCGTTCCTGATGAAGGGCGAGGAGGTCCCGGACGGTCAGTGGTGGCACGCCAATCCCGCCAAGCCCATGCCGGCCCGGGTGCCCGAGCCGGTCACGTCTGCTGCGACGGTGACGACGCCCACACGGGCCCGTGTGCGGCGGGTGCGCATCGTGAACCGGCGACGGCGCGCGAAGCACCGCCGCTCCCCCTCGCGCTCCCCCTCACCGGCCCCGTGAGGACAGCAGTGCGGGCCGTCGGTCGGCGAACCGCGTGCGCTGCTCATACGCCCGGCCCCAGCGCAGCAGGCGGACGTCGTCGTAGTGGTCCGCCACCAGTTGCCACCCCACCGGCAGGCCTTCGGTCGTGAATCCGGCGGGAATGCTGAGTGCCGGCAGTCCCGTCGCGGAGATGACGCAGGCCGATCGCATCCAGTCCAGGTACGTCTGCGAGGGTACGCCGGCCACCTCGGCCGGATAACGCAGGGTCGCGTCGAAGGGCACGACCTGCGCCGTGGGGCTGAGGAAGAGGTCGTACCGGCCGAAGAAGTCCCCCACCCGCCGCTGGAGTCGCGTCCGGGCCGCGGTGGCGGCGATCCAGTCCTCCGCCGTGAGCTCCCAGCCCCGCTCCACGTTCCAGACGACCTCCGGCTTCACCTCCTGCGGGTGCGCCCGCACCACGTCACCCAGGTGGGCGGCGAAGTGCATCGCCCGCGTCGCGTCGAACACCCGGTCGGCCTCCCGCAGGTCGACCGTCGCCTCCTCGACGACGGCCCCGAGCTCCTCGAACACGCCCAGCTGCCCCTCCAGCACCTCCAGGACCGCGCGTTCGACCGGGATGCCCAGGCCGAAGTCCGGTGAGAAGCCGATGCGCACGCCGGCCAGGCCGCCGTCGGCGTCACCGCCGGCCGCCGGAAGCAGGCCGGCGAACGAGTCCCCCGTCAGCGGCGCGGCCAGGGGCAGCTCCGGGACGGGCCCGGCCACGGCGGTCATGAACAGGGCGACGTCCTCGACGGTCCGGGCCATCGGACCGATGCGGCCGAGCCACTGCCACGCGTCCAGCGGCGAGGGGGCGGGGATCACCCCGTAGGAGGGACGGAAGCCGACCACGTTGCAGAACGAGGCCGGGATGCGGAGGGATCCGCCCATGTCGCTGCCGTCCCCCACCGACTGGATCCGGGCGGCCAGGGCCGCTCCCAGTCCCCCGCTGGACCCGCCCGCGCTGCGCTCGGGTGCATACGGGTTGGTCGTGGTCCCGAAGACGTCGTTGAAGGTGTGGGAACCCGCCGCGAACTCCGGCACGTTGTTCTTCCCGGTGGTCACGACGCCGGCCGCCCGCAACCGCTGGATGACCAGGTCGTCCTGCTGCGGGACCTGGTCCCGGAAGATCGTCGAGCCCTGGGTGGTGCGCATGCCCCGGGTGCGGTGAGTGTCCTTGTGGGTCATCGGCACCCCGTGCAGCACGCCCAGCTCCCCTCCGGCAGCGGTGACCTCGTCGGCGCGGCGCGCGGCCGCCATGGCACCCTCGGGGTCGAGGGTGACGACGGCGTTGATGACCGGGTTGACCTCATCGATGCGCTCCAGGTGGGCCTCGACCAGCTCGCGGGACGAGACCTCGCGGGCGCGGATCATCCGGGTGAGCTCGACGGCACTGGTCTCCAGCAGGTCGTCCGCCACGGCTCAGCCCAGCCGCTCGGCCAGCATGACGATGATCCCCTCCGGCCCCCGCAGGTAGCAGATCCGGTAGGCGTCCTCGTAGCGCACGATGTCCCCGAGCAGCTGCGCTCCCCCATCGATCGCCGTCCGCACGGCCGCGTCCACGTCGTCCACGCCGAACGCCACGCGGTGCAGTCCGTGGGTGTTCGGCGGTGTGTCACGGTCGGAGTCCCTCGCCGGCGGTCGCCGGTAGTGCTGCAGTTCCAGCCGGCCATGGCCGTCCGGCGTGACGAGCATGACGATGTCCGAGCGGACATTCTCCAGCCCCAGTGTGCGATCCACCCAGTCCCCCTCCACCGAGGCCTCCCCCTCCACGGCCAGCCCGAGGTCCACGAAGAAGTCCCTCACGGCGGCGAGGTCCTCGACCACGATGCCGACGTTCTCCAGTCGCTGGATGCCCATGCGGCCCCACCGTACGCGGCTCACCCGCACACGGCGAGACCTCCACGGCGCTCACCCCGGCTCTCCGCGCAGGTCCAGGCGTTCCTCCGGCGTCTCGTCGATGTCCTCGCGCAGCCGTCCGGTCACCGCGTCCACGGCCGCCCCGACGGTCGGCGGGAAGCGCTCCGGACCGAAGCGTCCGGCCATCCCGTACCGCTCCAGGGAATCCTTGACCGGACCCTTCAGTTCGGCGAGCAGCAGGGTGACGCCCTGCCCGGCCAGCCAGTCGTCAAGGTCCGCCAGTTCCTCGGCCGCGGTGGTGTCCACGTCCGTGATGGGTTCGGCCGCCAGCACCAGCGTGGTGGGCGGCGTTCCGCCCGCCGTCCTGACCTGGCGGACGGCGCGGCGCACGGAACGGCGCACCCACTGGTTGAACAGACCGGCGTTGACGAAGAACAACGGGGCGTCGAAGCGCAGGATCAGGATGCCCGGCACCCGGGTCGCCTCGGGGTGCCGCTGCAGGTCGTGGTATCCGCGCAGCCCCGCCACCAGGCCCAGCTCCGTACGGTAGGGCCGCCAGGCCCGCACCACGAAGGCCACGAACGCCAGCCCGATCGCCAGGCCGAGGCCCTCCAGGACGCCGACCAGGAACACGCCCAGCAGCGTGGCCGTGGACAGCGCCGCGTCCACCCGGTCCATGCGCCACAGTCTCAGGTACCGGCCCACGTCCAGCAGGCTCAGGGCGGCCACCATGACCACGGCGGCCAGGACGGCCTCGGGCAGGTAACTGGTCGCCCCGGGGGCCAGCAGCATGAACGCCATGATCAGCAGCGCGCTGAGGACGTGGGCCAGCTGGGTCTTGGCCCCGGCCTGCTCGGCCACCGGCGTCCGCGACCCGGAGGCCGAGACCGCGAACCCGCCGAACAAACCGCCGGCGATGTTGGCCAGGCCGAGCCCCGCCATCTCCTGGTTGCCCCCGACGTCCTCCTGCTGACGGGCGGAGTAGGCCCGGGACAGGGCGATGGAGTCCGCGAAGGCGATGAGCGCCACGCCGACCGCGGGCCCGGCCAGGGCGCCGACGTCGGGCCATCCCAGCCCGCCCAGGGCGGGTGTTGGCAGGCCCCGGGGGATCTCCCCCACCATGGGCACCCGGTCCTGCAGGCCGAACAGGACGGTGATCACGACGGCGGCGACCACGGCGATGATCGTCCCCGTCACCTTGGCGACCGGCAGGAGCCGGAACCCCAGGATGACCGTGAGCGTCCCGAGGCCGAGCGCGGCGGCCACCGGCGAGGCCTCACCGGCGGCGATGCCGGCCACCGTCCCGGTGACCTGCCCGAGCGGGTCGGCGGCGTCGACGTCGAGTCCCACCAGACCCGGCAGCTGGGAGGCCAGCACCAGCAGGGCCAGCGCGTTGAGGAACCCCGTCCGGATGGGCAGGGACAGCAGGTCGGTGACGAACCCGAGCCGCAGTACGCCGCCGAGCACCAGCAACACCCCGACCATGATCGAGAGCAGCCCCGCCAGGGCGACCGCACGGGACTCGTTCCCGGCCGCGAGCGGCGTGATGGTCACCAGCAGGATTGGCGCCAGCGCCGAGTCCGGGGCCAGGACGAGGATCCGCGAGGGGCCGAAGACCGCGTAGGCGAGCATCGGCACGATGGTGGCGTAGAGGCCGGTGTACGCGGGCAGTCCCGAGGCCTGGGCATACCCCATCCCCACCGGGATGAGCACGGCCGTCAGGACCAGCGCCGCGCGCGCATCCGCCCAGATCCAGCGGCGCTGATAGCGCGCGGCGACCCCGACTCCGGGGACCAGCCCCGCCACCCGCTCCAGGGCGCCAGCGGAGGACATGGAAGCAGGGTATCCCCGGCCGGCACGGCACGGACAGCATCCCGGGGCGACTGTGCCAGACTCGACACCGACAGGAGGTGCACGCCCATGGGCTCGAGGGCCGAACGCTACCGGGAGATCGCCGAGGTCTTCTCCGTCCACGGATTCGGGTTCGTGGTCAGCGCGCTCGGCCTCTCCGGCCGCTTCCCGTTCCACCGCATCCCGCGTCACGCCTCGGGCCAGGCGTACTCCCGGCCCGAACACGTCCGGATGGCCCTGGAGGAGCTGGGGCCGACCTTCGTCAAGATCGGGCAGATCCTCTCGACCCGCCCGGACCTGATGCCCCCACCGTACGTCCGTGAGTTGTCGAGGCTGCAGGACCAGGTCGGGCCGATTCCCGGCGCCGACGTCATGGCCGTCCTGACCGAGGAGCTGGGCTCGACCGCCGTCTTCGACACCCTCGAGAGGCAGCCGCTGGCCAGCGCCTCCATCGGACAGGCCCACGCCGCGACCCTCGACGGCGTGGAGGTCGTCGTGAAGGTGCTCCGCCCCGGGGTGGTGGAGACCGTGAACCAGGACCTGGACATCCTGGAGAACCTGGCCCAGCAAGCAGCCCGGCGCTGGGACTTCGCCCGGGACCACGACGTGCTCGGCCTCGTCCGCGAGTTCGCCGAGACACTCCACCACGAACTGGACTACCTCCGCGAGGGACGCAATGCCGAGCTGTTCGCGCAGAACTTCGCCGACGACCCAGCGGTGCACATCCCGGTGGTGCACTGGGAGACCACCTCGTCCCGCGTGCTCACGCTGGAGCGGATCCGTGGCATCAAGATCTACGACGTGGACGCGCTCACCGCCGCCGGGATCGACCGGTCCGAGCTGGCCGAACGGGCCACGGGAGTGCTGTGCCGGATGGTCTTCGAGCACGGCGTCTTCCACGCGGACCCGCACCCGGGCAACTTCTTCGTCGAGGAGGACGGCACCCTCGGCATCATCGACTTCGGCATGGTCGGCACCATCGACGACGAGCTGAAGGAGACCCTCGGTGACATCCTGGTCGCGATCGTCCGGGGGGACACGTCCCGGGCCGCGTCCGCCCTGCTGCGGTTGAACCAGTCACCGGAGAAGGTCAACCGTGCCGCCCTGAAGGAGGACGCCGGGGCGCTGATCGAGCGCTTCAGCGGTCATTCGATCTCCGATCTCCCCGTGTCCGCACTGATCAACGACATCCTGAGGATGCTGCGCCGGCACCGGCTGCACCTGCCGAACGACCTGGCGATGCTGTTCAAGATGCTGGTCATGGCCGAGGGGCTGGGGCGCCGGCTCGACCCGGACTTCCAGCTCGCCGGCGTGCTGGCCCCGTTCACCCGGCGGCTCGTCCTGCAGCGCTACTCCATCGACGCCCTCCGCCGCCGGTTGGGAGACGTCGTCGACGACGTCCGTCAGGCGGGCGAGGACGCCCCGCGGCTGCTGCAGAGCCTGGTGGACCTCGTCGAGCGGGGCGGGCCCCAGCTGACGCTGGCACCGGAGGAGCTCGAGCACCAGCGCACGCACAGCCAGCTCGCCGGCAACCGGATCGTCGCCGGGCTGTTGGCCGCGTCCTTCATCCATGTCGCCGGTGGCATCGTGGCGACCTCCGGCACCGGACGCACCGCCGCGCTGCGCGGCCCGGTGGCCGCCGCCTCGGCGGGTGCCGCAGGCCTGCTGGGCGGATACCTGGCCTTCAGCGGACGACGACGGCGGCGCAGGTGAGCGTCTCCTCCCTGCTGGAGGAGTCCTACGCCTACGGGTTCCGGTGGAGGGGACGGCAGCAGAGCAGCCCTTCAGGACAGGCGCCGGCGACCCCTACCGTGGGTGCATGACCGACCGCTCCCCCGCCTACGGACTGCAGATCTGCGTGGACTGCGCCCGCCCGCACGATCTGGCCGACTGGTGGGCCGAGGCCCTGCGCTGGGAGGTCGAGGTCCCGGACGAGGACTTCATCCGGCGGATGGTGGCCGAGGGCCATGCCACCGAGGACGAGATCACCACCCACCACGGGCGGCTGGTCTGGGTGGCCGGGGCGGCGATCGGCCCGCCCCCGGGCATGACCGTCTCCCAGGACCGGCCACGGATCCTGTTCCAGCCGGTCCCCGAGGCCAAGACGGTGAAGAACCGCGTCCACTGGGACCTGCGCGAACCCGGGGCCGACGACGACCGGCGGGCTGCCGAGGTGGAGCGCCTCGTCGCGCTCGGGGCCACCCGGATCGGGTCCGGACGGCAGGGCCCGTTCGGCTGGATAGTGCTGGCCGATCCCGAGGGCAATGAGTTCTGCGTGTGACCAGGTTCCAGGCTGCTCCCGCTCTCAGTGCAGCAGGACGGCCACTCCCACGCAGGCGCAGGCCCAGAGCTGGCTGGCGAAGGTGCCCAGGATGAACCGTTCGGCGGCCCCGGACTTGCCGAGTTCCGAGTACCGGCCCAGGGCCTTGACGGCCAGGATGATGGCCAGCCCCTCCGGCCAGCCCATCAGCAGGGTGGAGGACACGGCCAGGCGTTCCAGGACGCCGATCCACGCCCCACCACGCAACACCGGCTGGGCGTCCACCTCCTCGTTGAACACCGGTTCCCCGTCCTTGCCGGACAGCATGGGCTGGTGCTCCGGGTGGGAGGCGTTGAAGGAGATCTGCAGGATCGCCGTGGTGGGAGCGCCGCCGCCCAGGGTGGCGGCCACGACCGCCAGCGGAGCGGCCACGGCCCACCCGGACCCGCCGCCCGAGAGCAGTGCGGTCACGGCGGCGAACCCCACCAGCACCAGCTGGACCAGGGCCGTGGCGTAGAGGGCCCGGTGGGGGCTGCCCACCGTGCCGCGTCTCCGGGCGAAGTACTGGGGCACGGCCAGGACCCCGCCGACCACGAGCAGGACGAGGGACGCGACGGAGAACCCGGTCACCGGGCACCCCCCGGCACGGACCCTCCGGCGGCCAGCCGTGTGTCCAGCCCCTCCAGCTGGGTCGCTGCAACGGACGCGAGGCGGCGGGACTCATGCCACAGGCCCGACCGCAGTCTCGAGCTCACGGCCTGTTGGGTGATGCCCAGCCTCTCGGCTGCCTCACGCTGCGTCAGGCCGGCGTCCACCAGCCGGCCGGCGTCCTGGCCTTCCTCACTGCGTCGGTACTCCAGTTCCGCCAGCAGTTGCAGGCCCGCCTCCACGGCCTCGAGCAGTTCCGCCTGGTCCCCGTCCTCCGTCTCTGCCCCGGCTCCTGCGGGGTAGGACACGGATGCCGGCGCCGACACCGCCACGCGGCCCGGGGAGTGCTTGGCCCGTTCGACGGCCTCGCGGGCGTTCTCGAAGGCGGGCCCGGCTCCGGCCCGGGTCTCCCGCGGCATGGGCTCCCGCACCGGCCCCACGCCGATCCCGACGCTCCAGTGCCCCGAGCGGGCCGCTGACAGGGCGATGCCCACCACGACGTCGGCCCGGTCCAGCAGTCCCTGCACCTCGTCACCGGCCGTACGCTGGAAGGGACGCACGATCCCGCGCTCGGCCCCCTCGGCGTTCAACCCCTCGACCAGCCCGGCGACCAGGTCCGGGCCGGAACTCGAACCCCGTTGGTCCATCGTCATCACGAACATATTCACAAGCCTAGTAGTTTGTCGAATCACGAACAACCCTCTGATGTTGTTCCAGGGGCCTCCGCTGGAGCGGTCGCCTACGATCGACGGATGACTCGAGACGATCTGACTTCCGCACGTTCCCCCCACGCACCGGACAGGTCCGCGTGGTGGCCGGGGATCGCCTTCGTCGCGGACGTCCTGCTGATCGTCCTCTTCGCGTCCCTGGGCCGCAGGACCCATGCGTCAGGGATGGATCCTGCGGGCATTCTCTGGACCGCCCTGCCGTTCCTCATCGCGTGGGCCGTCATCACCCTGGCCACTCGCCGCCAGTGGTCCCGGCTGTGGCCGGCCGGCGTCGTGGTGTGGCTGGTCACCGTGGCCGGCGGGTTGCTGCTGCGCGTCCTGTTCGGGGACACGGCGGCCTTCTCCTTCCAGCTCGTGACCGCGGGGGTGCTCGGCGTCTTCCTGCTCGGCCGCCGGCTCGTCACGACGCTGCTGCTGCGGCCCGGCCGCCGCTCGCAGTCCTAGGATGAGTCGGGGGCCGCGGAGCAGTACGGCCTCCAATCGATCGATCCAGGAGGAACCGCGATGGTGACCGCATTCGTCATGATCAAGACCGACCCCACCCGCATCCCGGAATGCGCCACCGAGCTGGCTGACCTGGAGGGCGTGACGGCCGTGTACTCCGTGACGGGCAACTGGGACCTCATCGCCATGGTCCGCCTGCGCCAGTTCGACGACCTGGCCGACGTCATCGCCGACCACCTGTCCAAGGTCGAGGGCGTCCGGGACACCGAGACCATGCTCGCCTTCCGCGCCTACTCCCAGCATGACCTCGAAGAGGGTTTCGCGCTCGGGTTCGAGAACATCGAGCGCTGACCGCTGCGGGAGGCTCTCGGGACGTCTTTCCGGTGAGCCTCCCCGTCAGGCGTTGGAGACCGCCACCCAGGTGTCCAGTACCGACTGGGCCGCCCCGGAGTCGATGGACTCGACGGCGCGGTCCATGTTGACCCGGATCCGGTCGAACAGGTGCCCATCGGCACGGGTGTCGAAGGCGGTGAGGCCCGCCGCCGCGTTGAGCACCACCGCGTCCCGCACCGGCCCCTTGCGCCCGGCCAGCAGGTCCCGCACGATCCCGGCGTTGTACGCCCCGTCGCGGCCCGCCAGGGCCTCGACGGGCGCCAGCGGGATCCCGAACTCCTCGGGGTGGAGTTCGTACTCCTCCACCGTGCCGTCCCGCACCTCGTAGATCGCGGTGGGACCCGACGTCGTGATCTTGTCCCGCCCGTCACTGCCGCGGAAGACGAGACCGCGCAGGCCACGATCCGCCAGCACTCCCGCCAGCAGCGGGGCCATCCGGGCACTGGCACAGCCCAGGGCCTGGGACCGGACGCCTGAGGGGTTGGTCAGCGGGCCGAGGTAGTTGAAGACGGTGGGCACGCCCAGCTGCTTGCGGGCCGGCGCCACGTACTTCATCGACGGGTGGTATCCCTGGGCGAACAGGAAGGTGATGCCGGCCTTGATGGCGCACTCCACGACCTTCTCCACGGGCAGGTTGAGGTCGACGCCCAACGCCTCGATCACGTCCGCCGCGCCCGCCGTGGAGGACGCTCCCCGGTTGCCGTGCTTGACCACCGTCGCACCGGCACCCACGGCCACGAGCGAGGACATGGTGGAGAGATTGACGGTGCCGAGCTTGTCCCCGCCGGTGCCCACGATGTCAAGGGTCTCCCCCGGGACCTTCAGGTGCACGGCGTTGTCCAGCATGACCTGGGTGAGGCCGAGCAGCTCGTCGACCGTCTCGCCCTTGGCCGACAGGGCCACCAGGAAACCGGCGATCTGGGCATCCGTGGCATTGCCGGACATGATCTCCCGCATCGCCCACATCGCCTGGTCCGTCGTCAGGTCCCTCCGGCCCAGCAGCAGGCTGAAGACGAACGGCCAGGACAGGGATTCAGTCGGAGTGCTCACGGGCTCATGCTAGTCCCGGCCCCCGCGAGCCCCGGGATCGGCGACACGATGTTGCAGCGGCCTTGTGCACCGGCCCGGCCGGCGGAGCCGTCGGGTGAGCCGGGCACGGGGGCCAGACCGGAACGGTCGTGACCTGCGAACCTGTACGGAGTCTGGGTGTACCCGTGGAATCCGGTGCGAACACGGCGGAAACGGGAACAGAGGGAAACGCCGACACGTTCGTCGCATTGGAGCCGTGAGACGTTTTAGGGCCATAATGGGCGGGTGACGACTGCAACCCATGCCCTCCCCAGGCCCGCGACAGGGCTCCCCAGCCGACCCAATATGGTGCAAGTAGGCACCATGGTCTGGCTCTCCAGCGAGCTCATGTTCTTCGGTGGCAAGTCCGGACTTTTTCAGGCGCTCAGTAAGGTCGCGTGCTGCGGTCTCGCTCGCAGGAGCGGCTGCCTGAACGACAAACCGCGCCGCCTTTTCGTCCGACCTGGCTTTTCGTAACCACCACCGGCGCCAGGGTGAACCGGACCGGCCCAATCAAGCCGCACGAGATGACAGCGACCGGGAGCGATTGCTGGCGCTACGACGTGAGCTGGCCGATGGGCCAATGCTGTCTGATGTTTGAGGCGTCTTTAGAGCGCGATCGGTGACATTGCGAGCGACAGC
>JAPFFX010000320.1 GCA_026645375.1 Citricoccus sp. WCRC_4
CAGGAGCAGACGGTGACCCTGGCCTCGGGAGAGCGGCTCGCCTACGACGGTCTCGTGATCGCCAGCGGCATCCGGCCCCGACGGCTGCATGTCCCCGGGCCCACGGTCGGCCGCCACGTGGTGCGGACCCTCGAGGATGCCCTGGGCCTCCACCGGCAGATGCGCCCCGGCACGCGCGTCGTGGTCGTCGGCTGCGGATTCATCGGCTGCGAGGTGGCGGCCACGGCCCGCGAACTGGGTTGCGAGGTGCGCCTCGTGGAGGGATCCCGTGGCCCGATGCACCGGGTCCTCGGCGAGGAGGTCTCCGTCGTCATGCGCGA
Organism: Citricoccus sp. WCRC_4; assembly: GCA_026645375.1. Lineage (GTDB taxonomy): Bacteria > Actinomycetota > Actinomycetes > Actinomycetales > Micrococcaceae > Citricoccus. The sequence goes on from JAPFFX010000320.1 coordinate 321, forward strand.
CTGGCTGACCGGCCGCGGGATCGGGATCCTCACCGGGCACTCGGTGGAGGAGTACCTCACCGCGGAGGGCATCCAGGACGACGGTGGCCCGGCCCTCGCAGCCGGGGTGCGCCTGGCGGACGGGACCGAGATCCAGGGTGACGTCGTCGTCGAGGCCGTCGGCTCGGTGCCGAACACCGAGTGGCTGGAGGACAACGGACTGGACCTGACCGACGGCGTCGTCGTGGACGAGCGCCTGCGCGTGGCCGGAGCGGGGCACGCCGTCGCCCTCGGGGACATCGCCCGGTACCAGGACCCCTGGGCCGACGGCGAGATGCGCCGGGTCGAGCACTGGCAGGGGGCCATCGACATGGCCAAGACGGCGGCCCGGACGCTGGTCGCGGACCTCACCGGTTCCGAACCGCCGGCAGCCTACGCGGCCGTCCCCAGCTTCTGGAGCGACCAGTTCGGCATCCGCATCCAGGGCATCGGGGCACCCCACCGCGCCACGGACACGGCGGTGCTCGAAGGATCACTCGACGCCGTCGAGGACGGCGTGGTCATCCGCTATGACCGTGACGGCCTCGCAGTGGGCGTCGTGACCATCGGCCTGCCGGCCGGGCGACTCGTGCACTTCCGCAAGCTGCTCGGGCAGCCCACCCCGGTACCCGACCGGACGGCCGAGCCCGTCGGCGTCGCCTCCTGACCCCTGCGGTGCCCGTCCGGGCTCCGCTGAACAGATCGGAAAGACCATGACTGACACCATCGACCGCACCGTGGGCGTCGAGCCCCATCTGGAACTGCTGGACCACACCACCAGGGCCAACGGCTGCAACCTCACCGAGCTCTACCAGGAGCGCGTGGGCAACCTGCTCCAGGACAACGACGCCTTCCACCGGCACCAGCAGGCGAACCTGGCCGAGGAGACGGTGGCCCGGATCACCGAGCAGATCGAACGGTCCGGGGTGAAGTACCTCTACTACATGCTCCCCACCCTGCACTCCCGGACGGTGGCCAAGATGGTCCCGGCCAAGCACATCGTGCGCAACCTGGAGAAGGGCATCAGCTTCCACCGCACGGCGCTGTCCGACCTGCAGACCGACATCTTCGGCAACCTGATCGGCGGTGGGGTCGAGGCCAAGGAGTTCGTCGCGCTGCCGCAGGCCGAGACCTTCCAGCAACTGCCCTGGGACCCCGAGATCGGCCGGATCTTCTGTGCCGCCTACGAGCCGCCGCACCTGCCGGTCGTGGGAGGGCGTCCGCTCGCCGTGGACGCGCGGGCGAACATGCACCGCACCCACCAGCTGTTGAAGGACACCTTCGGGCTGACCATGAAGTCCGGCACCGAACCGGAGATGACCTGGCGCGGGGACACCATCAAGCCCGTGCTGGTCCCCGGCCACAGCCCGGCCTACCAGGTCGAGAACCTGGAGACCATGCGCCCGATCTACAAGCGGATCGAGGAGTACGCCGATGCGCTCGGCTTCGACATGATCGAGGGCGACTACGAGGACCAGGGACAGATCGAGCTCAACTGGAACTTCGACGACATCGAGCTGACCGCCGACCGGCTGGTGACCTACCGGCAGATCTGCTCCCAGGTGGCCCGCGAATTCGACGTCGAGGCCAGTTTCATGCCCAAGCCCTACCTGGGTTCCATGGGCAACGGCTGCCACCACAACATCAGCCTGTGGAACGAGGAGGGCGACAACACCTTCGTCATCGACGGCGTCCAGGAACTGCACATGTCCCAGTTGGGGCGGTGGGCCATCGGGGGCATCCTGAAACACGCTCCGGGCATGATGCTCGTGATGGCGAGCACGGTCAACTCCTACAAGCGCTTCTGGGACCCGGGCCAGTTCGCCCCGGCACGGGCCGACTGGGGCCTGGACGACCGTGCCAGCCTCGTGCGCATCTCGGCCAACGGCCGCGCCGAGGTCCGCGTGCCGGACGCGGCGGTCAACCCCTACCTGTCCCATGCCCTGCTGGTCGCCTCGATCGCGGACGGCATCGGCAACCGGATCGAGCCGCCGGCCCCGGGCGTGCGGGGCGAGGCCCTGCCGTTGTCCCTCGGCGAGGCCATCGAGGCGTTCCGCGCCGATGAGTACATCCAGCGCAGCCTGCCGCAGGACCTGGTCCAGTTGCTGCTGGACACGAAGTCCGACGAGTGGGCCCGCTACTGCGGCGCGGTCACCGAGTGGGAGTACCAGCAGTACTGGCAGGCGATCCCGTGAGCCGGATGACTCATCCGCAGGACGCCGTGGCGGTGGCGTCGGCCGGTGTCCTGGAGAGGGGACTGCTCCGCCTGGCCTGCATCGACTCGGAGGCGCACCCGTTGTTCGACCTCTCGCCGGACGGAGGGCGGACGAGGACCGGTTACGAGCCGGACGCGGCGGCCCTGGTCGCCGAGGAGATCGGCGCGTCGATCGAGTGGACGGTGCTGCCGTGGGACCAGATGCTCACGGCCGTACGGGACGGGCGTGCCGACGCCGTGTGGTGCGGCCAGGGGATCATCCCCTCCCGTCAGGAGCAGGTGGACTTCACGCGGCCGTACGCCATCTTCAACGAGTCGGTGCTGGTGCGTGCGGACGACCCGGCCAAGGGGCCGGAGGACTTCTCCGGGCGCCGGGTCGCGGCGATCGAGGGCAGCGCCAACATGCGGCTGGCGGAGACCTTCCCCGGCGCGGTCCTGGTGCCGTTCGCCTCCACGGACGACGTGTTCGGTGACATGATCCAGGCCGTCCGGGACGGGACCGTCGATGCGATGGTGGACGACGACGTCGTGACCGTGCCCCTGGGTGAGGACCCGGACTTCCGGATCGCCTTCACCGCACCCACCCGGAACCCCTGGGGGGTCGGCGTGGCCAAGGACCGGCCGGACCTGTTGCGGCTGCTGGACGAGGCGCTGGGCCGGGTCATCGTCTCGGGCCGGCTCGAGGCGGCCTGGGGCCGGTGGATGCCCCACCTGCCCTTCCCCCAGTCGCTGCACGAGGGAAGGCCGTCATGAGCGGGCAGGGCCACCCCGAGGAGGGCAGGCGTCCACTCATCGCGGTGCCGGCCATGTGGTCCGAGCAGATCCGGGGACTGCGCTTCTCCGGCTCCGTCGTGGCCAATGCCGTGCTGGAGGCCATCGTCCGGGCCGGCGGCGAGCCCGTGCTGGTCTTCCCCGGTGAGGCCTTCAGCCGGTGGGACCTCATCGACGGCATGGTGCTGCCGGGCGGCTCTGACATCCAGCCGGGGCGCTACGGGCAACCGGCCGACGAGGGACTGACCCTCACCGACTTCCGCGGACAGGACGACGCCGACGCGCGGGCGATCGCCTGGGCCGAGCAGTCCGGGGTGCCCAGCCTGCTCATCTGCCGGGGCATGCAGCTGTGGAACGTGGAACGCGGAGGCACCATGGTGCAGCACTGGCCCACCGAGGCACTGCAGCACACCGGCACCGTCCACGACGTCGTGATCGACCCGGCCAGCCGGCTGGGGGGGGCCCTGGGCGGAGCCTCCGGCGTGGACGTGTCGAGCTACCACCACCAGGCGGTGGACCGCATCGGTCACGGACTGGCCGTCGTCGCGCGTGCCCCGGACGGATGCGTGGAGGCGCTCGAGGACAGCGGTCTCGAGATCGTCGCCGTCCAGTGGCACCCCGAGGACCGCGCGCAGACGGTGTCCACCGACCAGGCGCTGTTCGACTGGGTGGTGGAGGCCGCACGCAACCGCCGCGATGCCCGCGGAACTCCCGACCATCCCCGAGGGGCGGTCCCGGCGTATCGTCAGCATCAATCGACCCGGCCGCTCCGGCCCCGACGACAGGAGGACCCGGTCGCATGACCGCCACCGACGACCTGGTACTGAGGCCGCAGGACGTCCTGCCCTCGCCCCTGGAACTGCCGCACGCTGACGTGGACATCGCCGTCGTGGCCCAGTTGAACCTCCCGGGCCAGACGGAGGAGACGTACCGGCTGCTCCGGCGATTCACCCGGCTCACGCTCGAGGAACTGCGCGACGCCGGGGCCCGGCCCGCGCTGGTCGACGTCAGTGCCGATGAGGAGCCGGACTACGAGATCGTCCGCCGGGCGCACGGGATCATCGTCCTGGGCGGTGGTGATGTCGATCCCTCGTTCTACGGCGTCCACGAACCGATCCCGCACGAGTTCGGCCGCGATCCCCGCTCGGACGAGCGACAACTGAGGATGATCCACGCAGCCATCGAGGACGACGCGGCCCTCCTGGCGGTCTGCCGTGGCTCCCAGCTGTTGAACGTGGCGTGCGGGGGGACACTGGTCCGGGACCTGCAGCCGGGAACGCTCCATCACGGTACCGAGGGCGCCCCCATGTTCCTCGACGAGCAGGTCGAGCTGGCACAGGACACCCGCCTGCACCAGGCCTACGGACGGGATCGGCTCACGGTGCGCAGCGGCCACCACCAGGCCGTCGACCGCGTCGGGGAGGGACTGCGGGTCGCCGCCCGTGCCCTGGACGGTGTCGTGGAGGCGACGGAGCGCGTGGACAACACGTGGGTCGTCGGCGTGCAGTGGCATCCAGAGGACGGCGATGGTGCCGGAGACGACCGGCTGCTGCTCTTCAACGCCTTCCTGGACCAGGCGCGGGCCCGTTCCCGCTCCCGGGTCTGAGTCCTTCGCGGACTCAGGCGGACTGCATCGTGCCCCACTGCACGGCCAGCGTGGGCACCCGGGTGGGCAGGCTCATCCGGGTGCCGCTCTCCGGGTCCTGCGGGAGCCGGTCACCGGGCAGGTAGTGGGCCGAGTTCGAGCAGACGATCCTGTCCTCGGCGGTCACCAGGGCCACCGCGACGTCCAGCCCCCGGCAGCGGGCGAGCACGACGCGCTCGAGGGTACTGACCGGGATGTCCGCACCGGCGACCCCCACGAACACCCCGCCGCTGGCGATGGGCACCGTGGCCGTGAGCACGTAGTCGTCCACGCCCAGGTAGTCCAGGTAGGGTCCTGCCAGCGTGGACCCACCCGTCCTGCGCGGCGTCTCGAACCAGGGCAGGCGCATGAAGTCGTAGTACTCGGTCGAGTCCGCGTCGTAGACGAATCCATACGGCTCGAACCCGCCCGCCTGGCTCCGCACCTGCCACTGGATGAGCTGCTCGGCAATGGCGATCCGGTCCGGGTCGAAGATGAATCCGGCACCATCGGCCATCTTCCGCCGGGACAACAGGTCGATGGCCTGGTCCCGCATGGCCTGCAGCTGGTGCTCGTCGAACGGGCCCACCGCGGCCGTGGCATCGACGGGGCCGGGGGAGGCCACCGCGGCCCGGACGGCCTCCGCCATGTGCTCCAGATCGGCGTACAGGTCGTCGAATTCGGTGGCCAGGGATTCGCGCAGGGACCTGACATCATCAAGTGCGGTCATGGGATCCGTCCTCCTGGGCTCCGCGCAGGGCAAGCGTCAGCTTCTGGTCGATCATGTGGAAGGTGTCCGCCGCGATCCGCCGGCCGGTCACCAGCGCAGCCGTCTCCGCGTCCCTGCGTTCGAGGGCGTCTGCGAGTTGTTGCAGGGGCTCCAGGGCTGTGCGATGGTCGCGCGGAGAGCCGACGGGGGCCCACAGCAGCTCACCGATCTCCAGCTGCAGTTGCAGCTCCAGGCCGAGCAACCGCCGGGACTGTGCCATGACGGCCAGTTCCAGCCAGATGCGGCTGTCGGCGCGAGCCCTGGCCGCAGGGTCCTGTGCTCCGGCCAAGGCGCTCACCAGCCTGCGGAACCGGTCGAGGTCGCTCTCCACGGCGCGGGAGGCCGCCAGCCGAGCGCTCGCGGTCGAGACGGCCGCTCGATGATCGCCGATGTCACGTAGTTCCACGACGGACAGGGCGGAGAGCCTCTCCCGCATCGCGCCGGTAGAGACCTCCGGCAAAGACACCACGAACGTGCCCCCATGCCGGCCCCGGCGAGTGTCCACCAGGCCTTCGGCGCGCAGCGTGGCCAGCGCATCGCGCACCGTGGTGGGAGAGACGCCGAAGGATTCGGCCATCTCGAGCTCGCTGGGGAGGCGATCACCCTCCATCAGCAGTCCCACGGACATGGAGTCCCGGAGCCGGTTGGCGATCGCCTCGGCACGGTCGACCTCGGGCAGGGCGCGGTAGATGTGGTCCCTCAAGGCCGTGCGGTCGGCGATCACGCGCACCGGTGCGGTCGGCGGATGGGCCGGGTCCAGGCCACTCGACTCGGAAGCCAACCTGTTCCTCTCGGTTGAAATGGCGACGTGGGTGCGTTCCGCCGCAGGAGACCGAGGGCGACGGGGGCGACGGGAGGGTACAACCGAGGATAGGTCATGCGCGGAACCCGCCTGCCGTGACCGGCGGTGCTCACCCGGCCACCGAGCATGTACCCGGGGACCGTAGATCTTCCGAACAAAAGAATACTCGTAGAGGATATGTGCCGTCGAGTGCCGACTGGACGCATGGGCCGGCACTCGCCGTAACATCCGTGTGGATGGCGGCATGCGGGTTATCGGTGGAGCTGGATCGGCTACCAGGTCTCTGCTCCTGAACGCCCTACCTAAACCTCACGAATAGATGTTATGTTGAGCGCAGTCCGCGTGTGATGCCCATCACGCGTGACGCGCTCATGTGCAGAGCCCCAGCCTTCGATGAACGGAGCCACCCCATGTCGACCACCTATGAAACCCTCGACCCGTCATCCAACACGGTCGTCGCGCGCTTCGACGCCGCCGCCGATGAGGAGGTGCAGGCGGCGCTCGAGTCCGCCCATGGGGGTTACCTGCGGTGGCGGGAGACGCCGTTGAGCGAGCGCGTGGCCATCCTGCATCGCGCGGCTGGGATCTATCGCGAACGCGCCCAGGAGCTGGCCGAGCTGATCACCTTGGAGATGGGGAAGCAGATCGATCAGGCGCTGGGGGAGATCGCCGTGTCCGCGGACATCTTCGACTACTACGCCGCCAACGCCGAGCAGTTCCTCGCACCACGCCGCCTTCCGGTGGATACGGGCACGGCTGAGGTCCACCTGCAGCCGACGGGCGTGCTGCTGGGCATCATGCCCTGGAATTACCCGCACTACCAGGTTGCCCGCTTCGCCGCTCCCAACCTGGCGCTGGGCAACACCATGCTGCTCAAGCATGCGGCCAACTGCCCGCAGTCCGCGCTGATCATCCAGGACATCCTCCGCGATGCGGGGTTGCCCCGTGAGTGCTACATCAATCTCTTCGCCACGCATGACCAGGTCTCCACCGTGATCGCGGACCCCCGGGTTCAGGGAATCTCACTGACGGGCAGCGAGAGGGCGGGAGCCATCGTGGCGGAGCAGGCGGGCCGCCACTTGAAGAAGGTCGTCCTGGAGCTGGGCGGGTCCGACCCGTTCATCGTCCTCGACGACGTTCGCCTGCAGGAGACGATCGAGGCGGCAGCGAGCCGACGGCTGGCGAACGCGGGACAGGCCTGTACCTCGCCCAAGCGGTTCATCGTCGTCGAGGATGTCTATGACCGGTTCGTCACCGGACTCAAGGAGCGCTTCACCGAGGTCCGCGTGGGGCACCCGGCGCAGCGCGACACCGGACTCGGTC